>DATEAE010000090.1:0-2704 GCA_035288505.1 Candidatus Nanoarchaeia archaeon | reverse complement strand
CCGCACGTTTTGAAAGCTCACCACCGCTTGTAATCACAATGATGTTGAGCCCACGTTTTTTTGCCTGCTCGTAAAGTTCAAGCGTTTCTTCGGTGTTGCCGGAATAAGAGATAATAAAAACAGTTCCAGTAACATACGACGGCAATACATAGTCTTTAATCAATAGAACAGGCAATTTTTTGACAAGCCGTTTTGCTATTTCGCCCGGCAAGCCTGAACCACCCATCCCACAAATGACAACGTAATCTTTGAGAGTGACGTGCACGTTCTTTCCAAGGTGTGCGACCTCACGGAATTGATGAGGAAAGCTTTCAAGAACGGCTGCAAAATTTTCTGAATCCATACGATGCTCGCTCAGCCGACGCTTTAAATAACTTATCCTCAAAGATATGATGAAAAGAATGATAATGTTCAATTATGAGAAGTCAGATAATTTTCACACGAGTCGTAACCTATGGACTCCCAGCCCGATGCTACGAAAGGAAGAAAAAATAATTTTGTAAGAGTTCACGTAAATAGTACGAACATAAAGTAATTTTTCGCCTTCCTTCTGCATCGCGATTGCGTCAGAAATCCGCAGCATTTAAAAACCAACTTTCTTTTTAAGCATACATGATTGATAAAGAACACGTCATTGAAACATTGAAGCAGGTATACGATCCAGAGATACAGGTCGACGTCTGGACGTTAGGCCTGATTTACGATATAAAAATTATAGAGAAAAAAGTTCACATTTTAATGACGTTTACAACACCAATGTGTCCCTATGGACCGATGCTCCTGGAAGAAATAAAAGCACGGGTAAAAGAAGATACCGATGCAGAAGAAGTTGAGATTGAAGTTACATTTGAGCCGCCGTGGCAACCAAGTGAAGACCTGCGCATGATGCTCGGGGTATAAAATGTGGGATTTGGTAGACAAAACAATTATCTGGTCGCAAAAAGTGCGAACAGTTCTTCTCAGTTCTATCATTCAAAAAAGTGGTGTTACCGCAACACAGCTCACGATTGCATCATTCATCACAGGAATAACATCAGTTTTTTTCTTTGATACGGTCTGGTTCATTGTGTTTGGAATTCTTCATCTTGTGTTCGACGCGTGTGATGGCATCGCAGCACGTACAGAAGGAACAACAGAGCGAGGAAAATATATGGACTGGCTCAGCGACCAAACAACCGCTTTATTTCTCATGGTAACTATCACTCAGCTCATGCCAACAGAGCTCAACAAAATAATTGTGATGTTGTACGGCACATACGCCATAATGTACGGATTATCGTCGATGAGAATTCCTCCGATGTCCACACGAACATTGTTATTCCTGAGTTCATTTGCAGGTTTTTACCAGCTGGGCGTGTACATCGTTTGTATCATCACGCTCTACGGATACATAACCGTTTACCACCATACTTTTTTCAGCCCAAGAACAAATGCAAGATAATTTGCTGCGTAATGAAAGAGAGGCGCAACAAGAAGTAAAACAATAAAGACAAGAGCGGATGGAACATAAAAAGGAATGATAAAAACAAAAGCGCCAAGCACATAATCAACCTGGTCAAACGGAAACCATGATTCTCCTGAGGCTTTTCCCACACGTCTTTTGACAAAACTTTTTGCTAAGTCGCCACATAATGCACCCAGTGCCATGAACAGTCCAAAAAGTAAAGATTGTGTGGGATAATGAATAAGCGACAGGCTTTGAAAAAAAGAAAACCTGTACAATTCCTGCTGAATGATGAAAACAATCATGCCGCCAAGCGTGCCGCCGATAAGCCCTGCCCAGGTCTTGCTGTTGCCAAAAATGCGCACGCCATGAATCGAGTGATAGCCGTCAATGGGTTGTGAAAGCCTGCCGGAAACAGATGCTGTACCACAGATGACAGGAATCATGTTCGCTACATATGCAGGAAGAAAGAAGTAGATTGCCTGAAGGACAATAAACATAAGTCAAAAATAAAATGAAGATTTATAAATTCTTGCGTCGGAGTTTATCCCGAACAGCCAGTCCGTGTTTCTTGACTTGGTCAACCGTTTTATGCTGATAGTCTTTGTATTTGCTCATCACGAGCCTATACCCTTCAATTCCTGCGAGAACAATGCCCGGAATGAGCATGAGCCATGAAAAGATATAGACAACAAATACCGCAACATACCAGTGTTTATCGCCCGGAAATAGGATGAGCGGAATCAAAACAAGTTTCCCAAGAACAAGAGAAACTGCGATGAGTATGACACCGTAGATGAATGAGCGTTTTTGCTGGTCAAGTGAGTTCAGTTGTTCATCATCCATGTTTTCCATCGCTACACGAACAAGCTGTCAATGGCTCGTCAAAACAGGTGCAATCTTCTGCTCCGCAATTTTTCTTCTTATTCGAAACACCACCACAGTCGCCTTCACAGATATAATGCATTGAAATCACCATAACAGAGGAGTTTTACTGATTTATATACATATTTATTTCAGAAGATGCAAAAAGTCTGGCACAGACAACTCAGGAAAACATTTTCCGCTAAAGACAATTTGCGCACCGGGACTATCCCAGAGAAGCAACGAGCTGAGCACGGATTGTGTTCCATTACGGATGACGACATCCGGCGGAACCAGGAAAGACGTCGCCAGATGTTCTTTGAAAACGTCTTTCGTGATAAGTTCAGCATCAAATTTACCAAGTTTGACAAGCAGAGAAATTTTTTTGCAGCTGTC
>DATEAE010000089.1:0-3290 GCA_035288505.1 Candidatus Nanoarchaeia archaeon | reverse complement strand
CACTTCTTCCTCCTGATACAAGCGATTTTCGTCCGCTTTCAACGCGTTTTCAACGATAAATTCCATGCTCCCACCTCGGATATTTTAACCATCCCCCACATGCACACATTTTTACTTCACGAAATATTTATATATGGGGTTACCTTTTCTTCCCTTTAGAAAGAGTTGTCCGTTGCTTGCGCCAACGAGTAGACGGTTGCGAAAAACTTTTTCAACTAACGTTAACTTGAACGTGTACAGAACCAACTTTCGGTCGCCAAACCGATTGAAAACCATTCGATGTTCGAGTTGATCGCCAAATCAATTCGAAAACGATTTTCTTTTTGTGTTACTAGCAATTAAAAAGTGTTTATATTCATTTTCATTTTTGAATATATATTTTTGAAAATATCGTTTTGAGAATACTATTGACTTTTTTTGTAAAATATTTTTTTATCACGTGCATATATCACAACTGAATGTTTTTACTTTCGGATAATTTTCAATTTTGACCAATCGTTGTTACTTCAGGAAGAAAAAATTTAAACGTTTTTTTAAAATATTTTTTTCGTCTTCCTTTTGGCTCCAACGACCAAGAACAAGACAGACATCACAGAACATTATCTACATAAATTTTATTTTTACGCCGCCCTTTTCTCTTTTGGCTCTTCTTTGTGTTCTTTTTTCTCTTCCTTCTTTGTCAGTTTCTGCTTTATCTTCTCTGCTGCATCTTTCATCATCTCTTTTCCTTCGACAATCTTACGCTGCCATATCAGCGCATAATCTCTGAAGTATGCCAGTGGGTCACGCACAACTCCACGCCATTTTTCGAAATTAAGAACAACATTCATAGGCATCTTTGGCGGCTTTGGAGGAATTTCTGCAGGATAACCAACGGTCACAATTGCCTGCGGACGAACGTTATCTTCCGAACCCAACGACCTTTTTATCATCTCTTCATCAAATGCGCCTATCCAGCACGCGCCAAGTCCTAATGAATGTGCTTCAAGAAGCATGTTTTCAACAGCGGCTGCACAATTCTGTACGGTGTACAAACGTTCGCCCCGAAAACCATAGTAGCGTTCAGCCATGTCCGGCATTGCACATACCACGATATGAACTGGTGCGCTTATCATCCAATATTGTTGTAATGCCGCTTCTGCAATTGCCTTCCGCTTTTCTGGGCTGATAAGAACAATGAACTTCCAGTTTTGCAAATTACCGCAGCTCGGAGCATGTCTGCCTGCATCAACAATTCGTGATACTAATTCCCAGGGCACTGCCTGTGGAAGGTATTTTGTGATGCTTCTCCTGCTCTTAATAATATCGAGAATGTCGTGGACCTTCTCCATAATCGTTATATATTGCCCGTTTGTTTAAAAAATTATGGGTATGGATTTCAACCGTCTTGTTTCAATCTATGAACAACTTTCGAAAACTCCTCAGCGTATTGAAAAAACGGACATCCTTGCAGCCTTTTTGCGTCAGATTGAAGATAACGAGCTTCCTGCAGTTATTCTGCTGCTTCAAGGCAGAGTTTATCCCTTATGGGATTCGCGGACGCTTGGATTTAGTTCGCGTTCAATCCTCAAAGCAACAAGCAGAGCTTCTGGTGTCAGCGAGAATGATGTTGAACAAAAATGGCGTGAAACGGGAGATTTAGGCACTGCTGCTACTCAAGTTCTCACATCACATCAGCAAAAGACATTATTTTCTGAAAAGCTCACTATCTTAAAAGTTTTCACGGTGTTACAAAAACTTGCATCTCTTGAAGGTGAGAGAAGCTCAGACATGAAAATACATCTCGTCAGCGAGCTTTTGACTGCTGCAACGCCTCCTGAAGCGAAGTTTCTTGTTCGCATTGTTCTTGATGAGTTGCGCATTGGCATGGGTGATGGCACGTTGCGCGATGCGCTCCTGTTGGCGTTCGCTCCCGTTTCGCGAGAAGATAGAGAAGCATATGTTCCTGCGATTGATGCTGTGCAGCGTGCGCTCGATTTATGCAATGACTTCGGTGTTGTTGCTCTGCAGCTCAAAACTCATGGTCTTGATGGAATAAAACAGATAACACTGTGTGTCGGTGTTCCGTTGCAGGTCATGCTCTCTTTGAAAGAAAAAACAATTTCCGCTGCGTATGAACGTGTCGGAAAGTCTGCAGTGCTTGAATACAAGCTCGATGGTTTTCGATTACAAATTCACAAGAATGCTGGTGTCAAACTGTATACTCGACGGCTTGAGAATGTTACGCAGCAATTTCCTGATATCGTTACGGCAGTGTCTCATGTTCCTGACAACGTTATTCTCGATTGTGAAGTGATTGGTGTCGTGAATAACACATTTGTTCCGTTTCAGGACATCTCACAGCGCATCAAACGAAAACATGACATTCTCGCGATGGCAGAAAAGTTGCCCGTTCATGTCTATGTGTTTGACATTCTTTTTTATGAAAAAAGTTTGCTTGAGACGCCTTTGCAAGAACGACGCGGCATCCTTCGACGTGTTGTTAAAGAAAATGAGCGTGTCAAAATAATGCCCTGTCTGATCACCGCAGATGAACTGGAAGCCCAGCGCTTTTATGAACAATCTCTTGCAGCAGGTAATGAAGGCATCATGTTCAAAAGTCTTGATGCGCCCTATCAGCCGGGTGCGCGCGTTGGTTCAATGGTTAAAATGAAACCTATTCTTGAAACTCTTGATCTTGTCATTGTCGGAGCGGAATGGGGCGAAGGGAAACGGAGCGAATGGCTCAGCAGTTATACTGTTGCCTGTCGCACGGATGCAGGTCTTTTGAATATAGGACATGTTTCCACTGGCTTGAAAGAAAAAGAGGAAGGTTTACGTTTTCAAGACCTTACTGTTGCGTTGAAGCCGCTCGTTCTCAAAGAGGAAGGCAAAAAAGTGGTCGTAACACCGCGTATTGTTATTGAGATTGCGTTTGAAGAAATTCAAAAAAGCTCGACGTATGGAAGCGGCTATGCGTTGCGTTTTCCTCGTGTTTTACGTCTACGACCAGATAGAGATGAGAAGACGTGCAGCACGCTGGCTGATGTTGAACGGATTTTTAGGGAGCAGTAGGAGGCGAAAAAAAAATTAAAAAATGTGTTTTTTTCTTCCTTTCGTAGCGTCTGAAAATCTTCTTCAAGCCTATCCAACAACAGCAAAGCTTATAAGAAAAGTTTATCCGAAAAGCTTATGTCCAACGATTTCATCACTCCAGCTCATTATGCAGAGATTGAGCGCAAACGGATGCAAGGACCGCAAGGATGGCTGTTGTTTGCGGCATGTACCAGCGGGCTCGCATTTGCACGACA
>DATEAE010000088.1:0-4973 GCA_035288505.1 Candidatus Nanoarchaeia archaeon | reverse complement strand
TTTAATATTCTCTGTTGGACTTCTGCCAGTATCTCTTTTGGAAACCTTCTCTTTTGAATTCCTAAATCGTTGATAAGATTGAGATAGGCTAAAGTTGCGTTATTATCGAAGTTCAAGAAATAAGTGGTTACGTTGCCCGTTGTTCTTGTTTTTACTAAATTCTGTTCTCTGAACTCTTTGATGGCAATTTGGACAATATTATTTGACTTTTGTTTACTTTCTTCTTTAATTTGTTTAAATGTCAAACTGGCAAAGATATCTCTCTTGAATACTCCGAAAATGTTTAATTGTTGTTTTGTGAGCATTTTACCTATTTTTTGGTATCGTTTTACCTATAAATAGGTTAACTGGTATAAAAATGTTTGCTTAAGTAACTGTACTACCTTCTCGTCTTTCTTTCAACTCCCTTCTCGCTGCTTTGTGTGCAAGATGCAATGGTTCAGGCAGCTTGTGTGGCGGTCGCAAACAATCTTGCACAATTTTTAATGACGCTCCCAAACTTACCATGTGTCCGGGAGAAACATACAGGACACGTGCGTGCTCTTTTGTTCGTACTTCAAATCCTCGCAGTTCGTTGTCGATGAAAATCTTTCCGTTTTCTACATTGCCATCGATGAGCGACTGCGCAATGCCAATCGTTGGTCTACCCAGTACCAATCCAACGTGTGTCGCAAGACCCATCTTTCTTGGATGTGTAATTCCATGCCCATCGACGAGTATAATGTCCGGACTATTTTCGAGCTTTCCAAATGCTTCAATCATTGCAGGCATTTCTCTATACGCGAGAAATCCGGGCTTGTACGGAATCATCGATGGAACGGTTGCAGATTGTGTTTCGAGCACTTCAAGAGTTTTCGCATTACATATCACAATACATGAAATGATATCATTACCAATGTATGATTGGTCAATTCCTGCAATTGTTTCAATCTTTTTGAATCTGTCTGCGATGATGACTGATTTGCTTAATCTAGTCTGTTCGTCCTTCAGCTTGTCGAAATCAATCATATTCTCCTGTCATAGTACTGTTCTCTTAAATTTTTCGTTCGCAATGCTTTTAAACAAAGCGTCTCTTTGTACGCTTATGGATACTATTCTCTTTATTTGTGCTCACTCCGATGACCACATTATTGGTGCAGGCGGAACAATAGCAAACTATGTCGCTGAAGGCAAACGTGTCATTGTGCTTATTCTCTCCTATGGAGAACGTACGCATCCCTGGCTTAAAGCGGATGTTGCTAAAACTCTGCGTGCACAGGAAACCAAAGAAGCAGATGCAATCATCGGTTGTGGCTCGCGCTTTTTCGACCTGCGTGAAAGTCACTATCCTGAGGAGTTTCCAGCAATTCGCGACGAAGTTCTCGCAATCATCAAAAAAGATAAGCCTGCTCGCGTTTTTACCCACAGCAGTGAAGATCCTCATCCTGACCATCAGGCCTGCTATCAGATTACTCGTGAGCTTCTGAAAATTTCAAAACTAAAAACGGAACTCTATACTTTCTCTATTTGGAACCCATTCTCGCTCAGAAAAAACAATCTGCCGAGCATGTACGTTGATATCACCTCAACACATGCCAAAAAAGTACGAGCATTGCGAAGCTTCAGAAGCCAGTGGATAGCATTGTTTTTGTTGTTTGGAAGCATCTTCACTCGTGAACTGAAAAATGGAATTCATATCGGAACTCGCTACGCGGAAAATTTTTACCGAATATTATGAAAAAAATCCTCATCGTTGCAGACACGTATGTCCCGAAAATGGACGGTATTGTACGGTTTTTGACGGAAATCGTTCCTCGTCTCACCTCACTCGACATTACCCTACTGGTTCCTGACTTTGGTAAACACTGGAACGAAAAAGAAGTACGCTTGCCTGTGTCTCGCATCATTTCTCTGTCGGGTTATTCACCAATAAAACTCTCTGTCTCTAACCTTCGCAAAATTAGGGATGCAGTGAAAGCTGCCGATGTTATTTTTATTCAGGGACCAGCATTAATCAGTTATATTGCGTTGCGCTACTCACGAAAGTTTCAGAAGCGCGTGGTTCATTTTATCCATCTTATCATGTGGGAATTGTATGCAAATCATCTTCCACGATGGCTGCGCTGGACTGGATTTTTGCGATGGCTGACGATTTCACACTGGTATAATCTGTGTGACCAACTTGTTGTTCCATACAAAGGCCTGATTCCTGAGCTTGAAACGCTTGGTGTTACTCCTCCGAAAGCTGTTGTGCGGCTTGGTGTTGATGCAACTCAATTTGCTCCGACGGATAAAGTTGTTGCGAAACAACGTCTTGGGATCGATGCTCATACACTTGTTGTTGGCTATGTCGGACGCATCTCTTATGAAAAGAATGTTGCGGTATTACTCGAAGCCTTTCAGCGTATTAAACAGGAATTTAATGTTCTCCTGTTAATTGTAGGCTCAGGTGTTCACATGACGATGTTTGAGAATGTGAGCGGTGTCAAACTGGCCGGTTTCCAGCACGATGTTGTTCCTTATCTTCAGGCGATGGATGTTTTTGTCATGCCCAGTCTCACAGAAACAACTTCTCTTGCTACTCTCGAAGCCATGTCCTGCGGCGTTCCTGTTGTTACAACACGTGTGGGTTTTTTGAAAGATTATGTTCGCAAAGGATACAATGGATTAACATTTCCTCGTGGCAACACATACACTTTAGTTTCGCATTTGCGCAAACTGTTGTCAGATGCACCGATGCGAGCTGAACTGGGTGAACATGCCCGACAGACAGCACACTCGTTTTCATGGGACAATACTGCAAGAAAACTTACGGATATACTCTCCAAATCATTCTAGAGAAAGCAGTGCTATCATAATTCCAATACCTGCGATTAAGCCGGTCAATTGAAAAAGAGATGGTCGCAGACGTGTTTCTTTGTGTAATTCAGGGATGAGATTCGCGCCTGCAATGTACAGGAAGCCACCAGCAGTAAATGGGATGATGAACGCGACAAAAAAATCTGCTTTCGCTCCAATCACTAAACCGATGACTGCACCAACAATTGCAAATGTTGCAGACAAGAAATTCATCAAGATGGCGCGCGTGCGTGACATTCCTGAATATATCAGTACGCCAAAGTCCGCGATTTCCTGTGGGATTTCATGCAGTACGACTGCAATTGTTGTAGCGATTCCTACGGGAACACTGACAAAGTAACTTCCTGCAATGATTAATCCATCGGTGAGATTGTGTAATGCATCGCCTGCAATGTTCATGAAGCCAACATGAGAAGGATGATGGCCAACGTGTGCGTGTTCTTTTGTCGGATGTCGGTGATGCCAGTGAATAAATTTTTCAAAAACGAAAAAAACAAGCATTCCTGCAATGACTGCGTACCATGCCCATTCATTTTCAACTGATTCAGGCAGGAGATGGAGAAAAACATCGCCGATCAATGTGCCCGCAGAGATGCTGACTAATATTGTGAGAATGCGCTTGAGTGTATGTTGTGAGAACGATAGTGTTAGGATTCCGATAAATGAAATGAGCGAAACAAGAACGACGCTGAGGAGTGTCATTAATACTGGCATCTGTTTTTAAGTGCCTTGTTATTTATAAGCTTTACTGACAATCATTATCAATAAGATTGTTCAGTGAATGAAATATCTTATTCCAATTCCAATCGTAGGGTCGTACCCTTTTTCATGGTTATGCCGTGCTCCGTACATGAGCGCTAATTCCAGTCCTCCACCTACCGGTAGAGTTATGCCAACTGTTCCCGTAACATCGTGCACCAGTGTGTCTTCGTTTCTGACGAGCGATACTGCGCCTGAAATTCTGAGTTCAACATCTCCCATCGTTGTCATCGCTGTTATCGATGGTTGTATTTCCAGTTCATGAAATCCGAACTCCTCTGCATCTGACAAAGTACTTGTATATTTATGGTTGAGTAAAATTTCCGCACAGAAAGCAGACTGATCCATTTTATGTTCGAGCTCTATTCTGTATGTGCCGCCGATAATGATGTTACAACCTTTGTCTGAAATTGCAAATGATTCTGTGACTCCATATTCAAGTCGAATCTCTGTTTCAGGTTCCGCCTCAAATGGATAGCCCAGAGAAATGTACATCCACGGCACTGTTGAAAATAGCTGGTGTGATTCATGCTCTCTTTGCTCAGGTGATTCAATCCCAGCTTGAATTGCTGCAAATCCTTTGTACGAAAATGGCTGTTTGAGTTCAATGGGCACCACATATCTTCCTGTGAAAGAGTGCACTGTTTTATCACCACTCAGTCCGTACATGCTAGTGATGGAGCTTTCTCTTCCGTCGCCATTGCCATGAGCATAGGATGCATCTTGGAGCGCCATGAAAGCCGCCAGAGCTAATCCACACAAGGTTTTTTTATCTTTTACTCTCATACAATTGTGCTTTCGTTGTGCAACTTATAATCTTAATTGATACCCATTCTCAATAAGATTTTTATATATCTTCTTTTTTTCTTTCTACATGCGAATGACTGGGCAAAAGAAACTTATCGCGGATGAGATGCATAAACTCAACTTTTTCTTTACTGCGTATGCTCTTCATGATAAAACCGTTCGAAAGAACAAACGCATCGGGCTTGCTACGGTGTACCGTTTTCTTAAAAATGCTGAGAAAAATGGTGAGCTGCATTCATTTATTTGCGATGGTAAAAAAATCTATTCGACGGACAAAACTAGTCATACTCACTTCACCTGTGAAAAATGCGGTCTTGTAAAACATATTTCCATTGACACTGCTGACTTTTTAAAAAAAATTATCCAAGACGACGTTTGTCATTTTCAGATAGAACTTTCGGGAATTTGTGAGAAGTGTAAATAATAATATTCTTTTCTTGGTCGTAGGAGCAGAAGGAAAGTGATTTTTTTAACGTTTTATTTTTTTCTTCCTTTCGTAACGTCAGAACGTCTCAATTCTCAACTGTCAAAGCTATCTTCTGTGCCTTGCGAACTGCCGTTGTCGTGGC
>DATEAE010000087.1:0-6096 GCA_035288505.1 Candidatus Nanoarchaeia archaeon | reverse complement strand
TTTTTCTAATTGGATTTCACAATAAGAAGCATCTTGATAAAATAAAAAACGCCCTCGACCAGACTCGAACTGGTGACCTCGCGGTGTCGGCCTAATCGGTAACAGCTTCGCGGAGCATACTCGCGCGCTCTACCGGTTGCTCGTTGCATTATCAACTCTAAGCTACGAGGGCGTCAAAAATCTCTGGAGATCAGAGAAGTTGGATAGTACTGGGCATTGCATTTCTTTATAAAATTTTCTTAATTTGGGAGGCACAAACAACGTTATGGGATAACCGCTTTGTATGTAATCTGCTATCTTTCTTTGTAAATGGACAAGACGCCAATCTGTTCCTTTATGAGGATTCCATGCTGTTGCCTCAATAATCCCATTTTTTATCATAAAATCGGGAAAATATGCTTTGCCATGGATGGTGATTAATGGCTCATATAAAAATCCAAATTTTTCAGAGATTAGAAAATTTCCAACATCTACTTCTAACTGGTTTCTTACAGGAGTCCCATCAGCAAGGTTAAATTTGTATCCTCCATTAATTTTCTTGAATTTCTCATATTGCATCTGAAAATACATTAGAGGTTTTTCTTGCTTCATTGTTTCGTGCCAATTTTTAGTCCATTTTGAGCTTTGTTCGTGTAAATGTTCCATACTATTTTGAAAAGTGCCATTCTCTCTGCTTTTCTCTACCCGATTAATTCCTCCTTTGACTTGGCGAAAATTAAGAGGTATTTTTTCCACAATATCATTTTCGTATTGTGTTATCTCAGTATTGAGAAATTTAAGCAATTTCAATAATCTGTCTTTTCTAATGTGAGAAAGCTCATTCTTACACCGATGAATTGCCCCCAACGACAATCCAGCTGCGTCTCTAAGCTTTCTTTCTGAGCCTGCTTTAGTCAGTGCCAGCTCTATTATTTCAGCTTGTTTTCCTTTATTGAATTTTAAAAACATTTTTATCACAACCCTTTTGAAAAAAATGTTTTTTTTTAGAAATGAACACAAGTTTATAAACCCGCCGGCTGAGCTACTGGGGCATAAAGTCGCTGAAAATGCACATATTATAAAAAGATTGTCATCACTGCTGGCAGAATTCCAGAACTCAGAATTCTAAAAGTTTAAATACCACCCCTTTTTCTGTGAGCTTATCCAATGAGTTATGATGCTCGACAAGAGCGGAATGAGGGGCAGTTTTCTCGCTCCGGAGGACATAATGGTAAACGCTGATAAAGCATTAGAAGCAATCGAAATCGCACGGACGACAGGAAAGCTCAGAAAAGGCTCGAATGAAGTCACCAAAGCAATTGAACGAGGACAGGCAAAGCTCGTTGTCGTTGCACAAGATGTGACACCAAAAGAAATTGTCATGCACATCCCTCTTCTTTCAAAAGAAAAAGGAGTTTTATGCATTGAAGTTCCTTCGAAAGATAATTTAGGCGCAAGTGCAGGGCTTGAAGTTGGCACCGCAGCCGTTGTAATTATTCAGGAAGGCGATTCAAAGAAAATTATTGAAGAACTCAAAAAGGCTGAATAAGCATGGCAGAAAAAGTCAAAGAAGAGCGACAGAAGAAGGGGCGTCAGGCCACCGAGGAAACTGAACAAATCGCAGGTGAAGTTACTTTTGTTCGTGCAGTTCCCGCGCGCATCAAAGAAATTGTTGGTCGCACCGGAATGCGCGGCGAAGCACAGCAAGTCCGATGTCAGATTCTCGACGGGATGGACAAGAACAAAACTATTCGACGCAATGTCAAAGGACCTGTACGTATCGGCGATGTATTGATGCTCACAGAAACGGAAATCGAAGCGCAGAAACTGACGCGCGGACGGCGTGGATAATGGTCAGATGCACTTTTTGTGATGAAAACATACGTCCAGGCACGGGCAAGATGTTTGTTTTCAAAGATGGAAAAATATCTCGTTTCTGTGGTATGAAATGTGAAAAGAACACACTGAAGCTCGGCAGAACCGCAGCACGTCTTAAATGGACGAATACGAATCGCAAAAAAAGAGTGAAAAAATGAAAGAGAAAACGTTAGTTTTAATCAAGCCTGACGGTGTGCAGCGAGCGCTCGTTGGCGAAATTATGAGTCGTTTTGAACGTACCGGATTAAAAGTTATTGGAATCAAGATGATGTATGCAAGCAAAGAGCTTGCGGGCAAACATTATGCTGATGATGAAGAATGGTTGAAGAGTGTTGGCGAAAAAGCTTCCAAAGCTGCACAGGAACGCGGCGATAAATTGAAAGAAGCACCTTTACAGTTTGGAAAAAAAATCCGCAAACAACTGATGGATTACATCTCAATGAGTCCAGTTGTTGCGATTGTTCTTGAAGGTCACAATGCGGTTGCAACCGTGCGAAAAATAGTTGGTCCAACAAGCCCAGAACATGCAGCTCCAGGCACTATTCGAGGCGATTATAGTCATGAAACATATGTCATGGCTGATACGAAAGGAAGACCTATTCAAAATTTGATTCATGCAAGTGGAACAGCGCAAGAAGCAACGCGAGAAATCCCTATCTGGTTTACTCCCGCTGAGATTCATGCATACATGCGCGTGGATGAAAGTTTAATGTATCGGTGATTGGATATGGAACAAAAGGTCGTTGAACGAATTAACCAGTTGATGAATGACAAAGTACACATTCGTAATATTGGTACGAGTGCTCATATTCATCATGGCAAGTGTGTTGCGCCGGATACACGTCTTTCGATTATTGATGGAAGTGTTCGTTCTGCACAGTCATTGTTTGACCAAGCTTCTCAGAGCGGAACATTAGTTCGTGAAAACGAAGATGAGATTGTCTATGATGTTTCACAGCAAAATATTACTGTTTTTTCCTTAAATAAAGAAACGGGCTCTTTGGAAAAGAAAAGCATACAGTATGCATGGAAGTTGCGCGGAGGAAGATTAGTAAAAGTAAAGCTTCGTAATGGATTAGAGGTTGCAACGACACCCGAGCACAAGTTTATTGCGCTTGAGGACATGGCATTTGTTGAAAAAGAAGCGGCAGAGCTGAAACTCGGAGACCGTGTTGTTTGTGCACGACACACAAAAGTAGAAACGAATGAAGATATAAAATCAGACATATTGCGCATTTTAGCTCATAGGAAAGCATATGTGGTACTTGAGGGAAGTTCCGGTTCTACATTAAAAGCTCTCATCCTCAAGGAAGGCATTAAAAAAGTTGCTTCAGAAACGAACACATCCATTTCTTACAAGTCATTCTATCATGGCGTTTGGCAGAATCGTTACCTTGTGAAAGACCTTCTTTTGCTGTGCGAAAAGTTCAATTTTGATATTGAAGAAATGTACGATGAGGTAAAATGTCTTTCATTTCGTGTCCATAGTAAGAGCACTTTGTCCATGAAGCTTCCTCAAGATTTTGCAAGTTTCTTTTATTTGGCAGGCATGTTTGTTGGTGATGGAAGCGGTCACAAATTCGTTGCAGGAAAAAAAGAGCTTGCTGACCAGTGCATTGCAACATGCGCTTCATTGGGAATTAATGCTAAACTAAAAAAATGGCAGGACAAAACACCTGAAGTTCACACAAACAAATCACTCTTGTACCTGTTGCATGCGCTTTTTGATTATCCTCTCAAACAAAAAAGCCATCATGTTCGCGTCTCAGAGTTGCTGTTCAAAGCACCAAAAAGATACGCATCTGCATTCATCGCTGGTTATTTTGATTGTGATGGAACCGTTGAACGCGCACGCAGCGCCATTTCACTTACCTCAGTAAGCCACCAGATGCTTCGGGACATGCAGCTTCTCCTGTTGCGTTTTTCTTGTTTGAGCATCATTACTGGCGATACTCTTTACATCACGGGCGTTTCTGCACGTAATTTTACCAATGATATCACTTTCAAACTTTCAAGCAAACAGGAAAAAGCCATGCATCTTGCAAAAAAAGCTCAGGGAAGCATTGTTTCTGATACAATCCCGTTCTCTCACAAGCAGTTATCGAGCATCAGAAAAGTTTCAATGGCATCTCTCGATCATCATTATTACAAATATGAGCAAGAAGTTTTAACACCACTGTTGGACACCGTATTAGAACTCAAACAGAGATTTGCTGAACAGCAGCAAGAAACCAAGTTATTCGACCGGTTGACAACGGGCGATCTTGCTTTTATCGAAGTGGTTTCGTTGGAGCAGTCGTACAGCGACACCGTATACGATTTCACTGTTCCCGAACACAAAAATTTCATCGCTGAGGGAATGGTTATTCATAATACCGCTTTCTCAGACAACCTTATCGCCGCAGCTGGCATGATGTCACAAACACTTGCTGGAGATGCGCTTGTTCTCAACTTCAGACAGGATGAAATCGACCGATGTATGACGATTGACTCTGCAAACGTGTCAATGATTCACAAGCAGGGTGATAGTGAATACTTAATCAATCTCATTGACACACCAGGACATGTCGATTTTGGCGGTGACGTGACGCGCGCAATGCGAGCCATTGATGGAACGGTGCTTCTTGTCTGTGCGTCTGAGGGAATTATGCCACAGACTGAAACGGTTTTACGACAGGCATTACGTGAACGTGTTAAACCCGTATTGTTCATCAATAAAGTCGATCGTTTAATCACCGAATTAAAAATGGCGCCTGATAAAATCCAGGAACGTTTTGTTAAAATTATTACGCAAGTCAATCAGCTCATTCGTGAAATTGCTGAGCCGGAGTACGGCGAAAAATGGCAAGTGAATGTCGCTGATGGAAGTGTAGCGTTTGGAAGTGCGCGTGAAAACTGGGCATTAAGCATTCCGTTCATGAAGAAAAAAGGCGTTTCATTCAAAGATGTCGTCGATATTTATCATACCAATGAAGGCGATGCACGATTTGAAAAACTCTTTCAGAAAGCGCCTTTGTTTGAAGTTATCCTTGATATGGTTGTCAAGCACATGCCTAATCCTATAGAAGCGCAGATATATCGCATCCCAAAAATTTGGCATGGCGAAGTGGATAGCGCGCTCGGGAAATCTCTGTTAACCTGTGATCCTAAGGGAAAAATCGGATTTATCGTTACCAAAATCACTATCGAACAGCAGGTTGGAGAAATTGCGTATGGTCGCTTGTATTCAGGAACTATCGCTCGTGGCATGGAAGTGTATCTGAATCGCGCAAAACAAACACAGCGCATCCAGCAAATTTTCATCGCAAATGGTGCGAAGCGAGAGCTAGTTGAAAGTGTCAGTTCCGGTAATATTCTCGGTATTGTCGGGCTCAAAGCGTGGGTAGGAGAGACTCTTACCAGTGAGCCGGATACACCATTTGAAGAAATCACACATATATTTGAACCGGTTATTTCAAAATCAATCGAGCCTGCACGTCCAAGTGACTTGCCGAAGCTGATTGAAGTATTGCGCAAAGTGAGCAAGGAAGATCCCACGGTCAAGGTTGAAATCAACGAAGAAACCGGTGAGAATATTATTAGTGGTATGGGAGAACTACATCTTGAAATTGTTGAAAATCGTATTAAGACTGAAAAAGGATTAGAAGTAAAGACTGGTGCGCCTATCGTTGTCTATCGTGAAGCGATTACGCGGTTAAGTACTGAATTCGAAGGTAAATCTCCTAATAAACATAACAAGTTTTACGTGAAAGTTCAACCTGTTCCAGATGAGCTTGCGAAACTTATCAAAGGCAGCAAAATTCCTACTGGACGATTCAAGAAACGTGATGATTTGCTTATTCAAGGATTACGAGGATTGGGCTGGGATGCGAAAGAAGCAAACCGTGTCAAAGCAATCCATAATGGAAATGTGTTTCTTGATGAAACGCGTGGCGAAGTTCATATGATTGAGGTTATTGAAATGGTTCTGGACATGTTTGAAAATGTCATGGAAATAGGACCGTTGGCAAAAGAACCGTGTGTCAATGTCATGGTGACTCTTACTGATATAAAATTACATGAAGATGCCATTCATAGGGGACCGGCACAAGTGTATCCTGCTGTTCGTGACGCAATCAGAGGCGCGATGATGCTGGCAGGTCCTGTATTGTATGAGCCGTTGCAGGTGTTACGCATCGAAGCCCCGGTAGCTTGGATGGGGACACTCAGTGCGTTGATTACATCAAAACGCGGGCAGCT
>DATEAE010000086.1:0-10745 GCA_035288505.1 Candidatus Nanoarchaeia archaeon | reverse complement strand
ATGCATAAGAACCAACAGTTCATATATGTGAACCAACAGTTCCTATATAAGCTTTTCGCTTATTTCATACATCAATGAGAACATGGCAGGCGCGCAGAAAATCTATTTCAATCACCCATTCAAAATTCTTGACGGTGCGTGGTAGCTCAAATCACCTTTCATCCGCATCTGAAATATTTTTTTGTGATAATCGTAGAATTTCTCTTGTGTTCCATACTTTTTTGCCGCAGCTTCGTAGGTTTTCCATGCTGTCATGTATTCTTCCTGCGTGCGTTTGCGTGGCAAGCTGCCTGACTCAAGATACGCTGCAATCTCTTCAAAAATCCAAGGATACCCAACGGCTGCGCGAGCCACCATCACTGCAGAACAACCCATTTTGAGCAACTTTTGAGCACTTGGACCATCTGTTACGAATCCATTTCCGACGATTGGAATTGTCGCATGGTCAATGATTTCCTGAAGAGCAGCATGATTCACAGCTGCGAGTGATGAATCGCTTGCAATCTTCGGATGGACTGTCATGTAATCAAGCCCAAGCGTGTTTGCTATGTCAAGCACACGAAGATATATCTTGTTGATTTTATCTTGTTTACTCAATCCTAATCTGATTTTAATCCCGCAGGGCATCTGAGCAGTCTTTAAAGTTGTCAGTAATTCTTTCATACGTTGCGTTCGCTTGAGAAGCGCAGGACCACCGCCTTTTTGCGTGACAATCGGCGATGGACAGCCAAAATTGAGGTCGATGGCGCTCAGATTTGAAAATGGCGTTGCCTTGGTCATCTTTTCTTTGATAATGTCAATTGCTTTCTTGAGCACATCGGGCTTGCTCGCCAACAGCTGAATGCCTGTGGGAACCTGTTCGTAACTGTCAATATGCTGGATTGTTGCGTTACTTTTTCTTGCGATTGCTTCCGCATAGACCATTTCAATCCATGTATACGATGCTCCGTGACTGTAACATAACTTTCTAAACCCAAAGTCTGATACGCTTTCCATGGGTGAAAGCCACAACTTTCCGAATGAGAATTTTGGCATTTGATGATTATTTGCAGACAAGATAAAAATGTATTGTGGCTGGACACCCTAATCCTTATAAATAACCGCCTTTTGACGAAAAATATGGTAAAGCCTGTTCCTATCAAACTGCCGAACGGAAAATTGAAGCTTAACCTCGGTTCGGGAAAAGATTATCGCGAAGGTTTTATCAATATCGATAATAGTCCCTATATCAAGAAAGACTTGTCTTTTGACCTTGATACCTATCCTTATCCATTTCATGACAATTCTGTTGACTTTGTTCTTGCGATGGCAGTCATTGAGCATCTGGAAGATATGAAAGCATTCATGGAAGAAATGCATCGTATTCTGAAACCGGGCGGCAAGCTTCGTTTTCGTGTTCCACTGGCGTTTACACACATCGACAGTAAGGACCCGACGCATAAGCAGCATATTACACCAGACACATTTAACCAGTTCTTTCGAGACGGCAGGAAGAGCATCATCACACAGGCACGGTTTACGGGCGACATCTGGATAACGCCACCTTTTTTTCATCATTTACGCTTTCCAAAGAAGTTGTATTTTCTCAATTCGTTTGTGAACAATATATTTACCGGTGTCGAAGGATTGCTTGTAAAAGCGTAAAAGTTTAAATAGCCCTTTTTATCGTGCTTATCCTATGAAGATTCTTGTTACGGGTGGAGCTGGTTTTATCGGAAGCCACGTTGTTGAAGCGTATATCGCTGCAGGTCATCATGTCATTATTGTTGATACAGTCGCTTCTCATCCTGTTGATATTCTCGACAAGAAAAAATTAACAGAAATCTTTGTGAAAGAAAAACCCGACATTGTTAACCATCATGCAGCACAAATAGATGTCAACAATTCGATTGCTCATCGTGGGGCAGATGCAAAAACAAACATTATTGGTACAATCAATCTTCTTGAACTCTGTTCTCAATTCAATGTCAAGCAGTTTATCTTTGCGTCATCCGCAGCAGTTTATGGCTCGCACGAGCCCGGTGTCGATGGTCTTACTGAACATTTAGAATCAAAGCCACTCTCTCCTTATGGCATATCCAAGCGTACCGCAGAAGACTATGTGAGAAATGCCGGTCTTCTTTTTGGATTAAAGTATGTTATTTTACGATATCCCAACGTATTCGGTCCGCGACAAACTTCAGGTGATGGCGGTGTCATATCCATTTTTACGAAAAAAATGCTCAACAACGAGGATGTTACTATCTTTGGAAGTGGTCATCAAACCAGAGATTTTCTCTTTGTTGAAGATGCAGCACAGGCAAATGTCAAGGCTCTTGATTGCAAAGCTGACCATGAAACTTTGAATATAGGGACTGGCAAGTCTACTTCAATCAAAGAATTATTCCTCCTACTGAAGGACTTAACTGGTTATCGCAAACCGTGGGTGCAAGCCCCTGAAAAGAAAGGGGAGGTACGACACAGTAGATTCAATATTGATAAAGCGAGAGAATCAATCAAATGGACTCCGACCACAGAATTAAACGATGGTCTTAAAAAAACAATTGATTATTTCAAACATGCCAAATAAACCTCAAGTCTCCGTCGTCATCTGTGCGTACAACGCAGCGCATTGCATCGAAGGTATTTTGCGCTCTTTACAGCATCAGACTGTAACGGATTTCGAGACTATCGTTGTTAATGACGGCTCTACTGATGATACTACTGCAGTCGCTCAGAAATACAACGTGCGCGTGCTCAATGAACAGCATCGTGGATTGTCTGCGACGCGCAATGCGGGCATCACCAATGCGCGTGCTGATATTGTCGCAATCATCGATGCCGATTGTGAAGCACACGAACACTGGATTGAAGAAATAATCAAAACTATTAATTCCGGTGAAAAAGTGGTGACTGGAAACACACTCATCCCGAAATCAACATTTCTTGGTGATTGCATCTCCGGTTTAGGTTATCCGGGTGGCGGTCACTTGGGCTTTGACAAGATGTGGAAAGTTGATGAGCACGGCTATACAGACCATCTTGCGGGCGGCAATTGTGCTTTTGTAAAATCAGAGATTATGAAGCTCGGTGCGTTTAATCCTGCATTGACAATAACGGCGGATGATGTTTTTCTTTCTATGAAAATTCTTTCTGCCGGACTTAAAATAAAGTATAATCCGCAGATGCTCATGACTCATCAGCCACGAAAAGATTTGCGTTCTTTTGTACACTGGCATTATGCACGCGGCAAAGGCAGTTACTTTTTCAAGCAATATGTGCCAAACTTTGGACAATTTTACAAACTCCGTTTCTGGTCAACGAAAAACATGATTCGACAATACTGGAAAAGTCCCAAGATTCTTGTGATGCTGCCCTTATTGGTGTTGAGCTTTGTCACGCAAAAAGTCGGATATTATGCTCAAAAACGCTGTGAAAAAAATGAACATCGCTGAACTTCGTGCATCGGTCAAAACTAAAAGGAAAGATGCGTTACACAGATTGGTCGACTACCTCGCGTATTATCCTGCCTGGCTGTTACTCAAAACGCCGCTTACTGTTACTCATATTACTCTTTTATGGATTGTCGGACAGATTTTTGCTGCGCTTCTTGTTTCTTTGGGCAATGACTCTTTGATGATTGTTGGTGTTGCTCTCTTTCAATTGCTTTTCATCCTGGACTGTGCTGACAGCATCGTTGGACGTTATCGAAAACAATTTTCATTGAATACTGTGTATCTTGATTATGTCGGGCATTATATCGCCAATCCTTTATTGCTGGTCTGTTATGGCATTGGCGTCGCACGAATGCAGGGTGATATACGCTTTGTCTTTGTCGGTGGTGTTGCTGCACTTGCTTTTCTCCTGAATAAAGCAGTGACGCTCAATCCTGGTTGGTACGCTGAGGACAAGCATAAACTTATTCTGGATGTCATGAAAAAATCATCTCTACAGGCGCAGGACAGTTTTTTGTATACCCTGTTTTCATTATTTCGCATCGAATATTTGTTTAACATCTTTTTTTTTGGAACCCTGCTGGGATATGCGCACGCGACCATCGTCATTTATGCGGTTGTGTATTGCGGGGAAGCGTTGAGGAAAATCATTGCGCAGCTGATGGCGAACTTAGAAAGACGGTGAAAAAGAAAGTTACGTCAAAACTGTTATTTTTTTTTCTTCATTTCGTAACGTCCCTCAGTTGCAGCTTACCTCTAACTATTTACTTGGCGTTACTCTCAAATCCAAAAATCTTTATAAACCTGTTCTCTCGCATGCTCGGTCATGAACCTCATCTTTATCAGCGTCGATTCATTGCGCTTTGACCGTGTCGGTTGTCTTACACACAGCGATACGAAAACGCCAAACATTGACGCGCTTGGCAAAAACGGCGTGCGATTCCTGAACAATTTTACTGTATCCAATGGCTCGTTGCCCAGTCACACATCTATCTTTACAGGATTATATCCACAGCATCATGGCATTCGCGAAAATGGTCTGAAAGTGCCATCGCACCTTGCAACTATCGGCAGCATCCTCAAAAGCAATGGGTATACAACCTCAGCATTTGTAAGCTCCGTGCTGCTCGACTCTATCTATGGACTGAACTCAGGCTTTGATTCGTACTATAATACATCGCGATTCAATAAAGTGCATCACCTTCTTTCGAAAATCGGCTACAAAAAATATAATGTGTCAAAAGCGCTCGTTCATTTCAATATCCATGACGGTCGTTCACGGGACTGGAAATCTGTCAATAAAGATGTTCTGTCATGGCTCGACAACAATGGCAGTACGCGCTTTTTCATGTTTATCCATTACATGGATATCCATCGCGACACAGCAGGCGGAACAAAGACAATACGCGAAAAACACAGGTTCTATGATGACAATGTACGGTTAGCTGATGCTGCCATTGGTGAAATAATCGAACATCTCAAACAGAAAAATTTGTTCAATAATACACTCGTTGTTCTCTTTTCTGACCATGGCGAAACATTGAGCGATGGAAAAGGGCATGGCAACAGTGTCAGCAATGACGAGTTTCATACACCTCTCATCATGCATGTGCCTGGACAGCCCGCGGCAGACATCACTGCATTGACACGAACAATCGACATCATGCCGACTGCGCTTGCTTTGCTTGGGTTGAACTTACTCTCGTCCGTCGATGGAACAAACATTTCGTTGCATGGCCAGCTTGGAGCGCAGGAATGTTTCATGGAATCCTATCCACCCTACGGAGATATCAAAGCGGTGCTGACCAATCAATGGAAATATGTGTTGAGCGATGGAAAAAAAGAAGAATTATTTGATAGGCATGACGTTGCTGAGAAACATAATGTTGTTTCCACTGAGAAAGATGAAGCCATCAAGCTTAAAACTAAACTCAAACAGCACTTTAACATTCCCTTTACACAGCAAGAACTTGATGATGTTACAAAAGAGCGTCTGAGAGGGCTTGGGTATCTGGATTGACTTGTCACCACTCTCAATTCATTGTCTTTTCCAACAGACATGTTTAAAAAGTCTTGAATCTTAGCATATCCAATGGCAAAAACGAGACCATTAACAGTAAAGCAGATAGCAAAGATAGCAATCCCCATATTTAAAAAAAATGATGTGACCAAAGCAGGAATTTTTGGTTCAGCAGCGAGAAAAGAAATGAAAAAATCAAGCGATGTTGATTTCTTGATTAAAATGAAGCGCGGCAAAAGCCTTCTTGATGTTGTGCGATTAAAGCATGAGCTCGAGGATGGTCTTGGGCGTGATGTTGATTTGGTCGAGTACAGTGTCATAAAGCGTCTCATCAGAGAATCTATTCTCAGGGAAGAGATAAAAATATTATGAGAACTGCAAAGCTTTACCTCAAGGATATTTTGGATGCCGTTAACCTCATAGAAAAATCAATCAAAGGAATATCTCAGAAAAAGTTCGATAAGGATAAAGATATCCAAGATGCAACCATTAGAAGAATAACAATTATTGGTGAAGCAGCAAAAAATGTACCACAACCGTTCAGGCGGGAATATGCCGATGTCCCGTGGAAAGACGTTGCAGGGATGAGGGATGTTTTAATTCACGCTTATTTTGGTGTCAAGCTTGACAAAGTCTGGAATGTTGTAAATAATGATTTGCCACAGCTCAAGAAGCAAATTCAGAAAATAATTGAATCGCTAGGCGAAAACTAACGATTTGGCAATTGTCTAATGTAACGCGCTCAGAATCGCACTGGCGGTTCCACGACGAAGTTCTGTCATGCGGAACAGTTTCACGTTCGCGTTACGAAAGTAAAGAGTTCGATTCTGCGGTAGATATCCGTACACGAGCAGCCTTCATTTTGTCTAGTATCTCCATTGGAATCTTTAACGCAGCAAGCGTATTTCTTTTGGCGCCATGATGGTCACAGCCTCCAGATTCCAGTAGTTTGTTTTTTTGTGCAATACCCTGATAAAATTTTATCAGTTCCATATTCCCTTTTTCATCAAGATTTAATTGCGGAAACACCAGATGGTAGGGGTAGTATGTTTCAATGCCGTCGCCGTCTGCTTCCTTGAACAACTGGATTAATCTCAATGAATCTTCTGTGTCGTATATCCGCGGATGCGCGAGAATTGAAATTCCTCCAGCAGCATGGATGACTCTGACTGCTTCTTTCATTGGCAGGTTTTCATCTCTCGGTACATATGCCTGCTTACCATAACCTATACACGCATCAAATACGTCTTGCACAGACTTGAATTTTTCAGGATATTTCTTTAAAAGAAACTTCGCGATATGCGGCCTGCCAAATGCGCCTTTTACTGTTGCGGCGACTTCATCGAATGTGATTGCGAAACTCATCTTCTGAAGTTTTTCAATCATCTTTCTCTTCTGGCTGATTCTTTCTTTTTTGCCCTTTTCAGTCAATGCGATAAGCTCTGAGTTCTTGTGATTTACCAACAAGCCGAGCACATCTATCTCTTTGAATCCTTTTTCTGGCTCGTAACATCGTATTTCTATGCCTGACACAACTTCTATTTTTCCGTGCGCATGATTAAGCGCGCGCTGCACGCCATCGACGACATCATGGTCGGTAATCGCAATCGCTTTCAGTCCGCGCTTTATTGCGTCGTCGACTAACTCTTCAGGCGACTGTTCGCCGTCGGACATATAGGTGTGAGATTGTAAATCTATCATTTGTATCATCATCCAGTTTCGCTCATGAACTTCATAAGCTTTTCTGCAATAAATTCTAATCGTTCTTTGTCAATCAGCACTTTTTTAACGGGTTGCATCTTCACAAATTCGCCGTCTTTGTCTTTGTGTATGTGCTTTTTCTCGAATGTACTGTCAACAGTGTACGGCTGGCCTATGGCGTTGCGAAATGGAAACAGCTTGACATGCAGATGTTCTTTCTTCTCTGCCCAATTTGTTGCTTTTCCGTACATCGCTACAGACACTGCATCTTCTTTGTTTGTAGCAGTCACCTGAAATTGTGATGATTCCGTTGCCATGAATCGAGTTAGCGCAGCTGAGAGTTTTGCAAAAGCTATTCCATAGTTTGCTGCACGCTTTTCATGTGCGTCGAGCTGGCAGAAATGCGTCAAATGTTTCATTGGCATTAGTTGCAACGTACAATCTTGAACAGGATTGCCTCCTGTTTTCGGTGATAATGTCGCGAACCATCCATCCTCCTCTGTGCCAATCTTATATACGATGACTGCCCCATACTTTGTTTTTGTACCAACATGAAGATGTGATTCAGCACACCACTCACAGTTTTTATTTTGAGATGTGTCTTCGTTTACCAATTCAGCGAAAGCATCCTTCATGATATTACCTTCATCTGCTCAGAAATACTGTGTATTTCTGGCATGCTCAAAAACCATGCGTAATGACAAGTCGTCATCGCATGCCACCACTCTTTATCACATGTGGTTTTTGACATATTCTTGTTCTCTCCTCTCTGTGATGTATGAATCGAGATAGCCGATGACAATACGATAATATGGTTCCCCCTGTTTTGGCTCAACTCTTTCTAGTGTGCCGCAAGCTTCTATCTTTTCTCCAGGTCGTGCCAGCATGCAGTAATCTCTTGAGTGAAAAAATATCTGTGAAACCGGAACATTCTTTCCTGTAATCACTTCTGATTTTTCAATCGTATAAAAACCAGGACGCACTGCAGAATTGAACGCATCCGATACAATACCTGTGACTTTAGCAATTCCTTCATCCACATAGCGTTCGCTGTCCCATGTTGATGTCCGCTCTTCTTCCTTTTCTGCAGCAAAAATTACAAATAATGTATTGCCGAAAAAACCTTCTGACCTCTTGCGCTCCATAATTTTTAGAAACTTCTCTTTGTCCCCTATCTTATGTCGGTTGCGTCGCCCATAAAAATCAAGCCATTCCTCTCTTGTTTTCCATCGAAGCATCGGATGCTCAGCATCTTCGAGAAATTCCATCAGTTTCCAAAAGTTTTCTTTTCCATAGACAACAATGTTAATATCAGAAATATTTGACATGTAATGTCCCATCAATGTAGAATATGTCACGCCAAAATCTTTCATGCGCAGTCCGCTCTTCGTGAGCAGCATGACAAATTCGTGAACGTTCCGCAGATGAGCATCGAGTGCATCAATCGGCATGCTCATTAACTCTTTTAATCCTGTCCGCGGAAAATACACCCGTTCTATATGCTCTATGGGGACAGAAAAAAACAGTCGTGAACCGTTGTGCATATTGCTTTGCATCACATAGTGGGGATATGCTTTTTTAAATTGCTCAACATATGTCTGCAATGCGTTCTTCTCCGTCCATAGGTCAAGACGGTTCATCTTCTTGCCGCCGATGAATCTGTATTGCAATGCAGAGCTTTCAACTTTATCTGTTGGGATATATTTCGGCTTGACGAGAATAGAATGGGTTGGATGTTCGTTCGCATAGACCTGACAATGCAGACCGTCTTTTGTCGTGATTATCGATGACTCATAAAAATGCATTATCCCAGCTCCAGCGCCTTGATGTACTCTTTCTCGCGTCTGTCGGAGATGTATGCATCAAAATAACCGACAACAATACGGTAGTACTGTTTACCATTTTTCGGTGTCACGCGCTCAAGCAGTCCGCAGGCTTTGATACTTTCTCCGGTCATTGCCTGCTGCACAAAAGGAACGGAATATGTTACAATTCTTTTGATGGGGATTGTTCTGTCCACTTTACTCTGTCCTTCATAGTCAAGAAGCTCTGCATCCGAAACTTCATAGAATCCCGGTCGCACATGGCTATTATAGTGGTTAATTACACGAGCTTTGACCGTTGCAACTCCCACCGGCTCGTATGTTTCTTCGCCCCACTTGAACCATGTCTCATGCGGTTCTTCTACTGTGAACAGGGTAAAAACTGTTCCGCCGAACATGCCTTCATATCGCTTTCTTATCATGTGGTTGACGTATTCCTGCTCAGTGAAATGGCGCGACTCTGAAGTCTGATGTTCTTTGTAGTATATTGTCCATTCCTCAGCTGTTTTCCATTTCAGTTTCTCGTGCTGCGCAGTTTTCAAGTAGTCAAGTATTTTCCATCCGTTGTCCTTGCCATAAATAATAATATCAATGTCAGATTTTCCATACGTATAATTTCCCAGCAATGTGGAATGCATGATGCCTAAGTTTTCTGACGGTACGCCGCTTTTCATTAGAAGAACAACAAGCTCTTGCACAAGCACAAGGTACGGGTCGCAATCTCTCAACGGAACTTTCAGCAGCTCACGCAGTCCACTTTTTCCATCATGGATTGTTTTTATTTTGTTCTTCGGCACGACGAAAAACCAGTTCTTGTGTATTGGCGAATCATAAATATAATCAGGAAATTTTTTCCGGAATTGGTCAACATATTTCTGCAGTTCAGCTTTTCGTGCAAAAAGATTGAACCGGACTAAGCATTTTTCAAATAAAAATCTGTATTTTAATCCGTCTCCCTTAATGGCATCTGCCGGAATATATTTTGGCTTGACGATGACATACCCTTCAGGGTGTTCATTTGCGTATGTCTTGCATTGAAAGCCGTCAACTGTATCTACAAGTGTCGATTCATAAAAATGCGTCATCATGCCACCTCAATCGGCTCGACGATTATATCTTTTGGAATTGGCTCACCAAGCAGTTTCAGTATGGTTGGCGCAACCTGCTGAATGTCCACATCTGCCATCAACCCTTTTTTTGGTATGCCCTTTCCGCTGATGATGAAGCATCCCTGTGCGGAATGGCCTGCGCTGTCTGCTCCAATTGCAGTTTTCCATGAGTACAAACTGTCATGACCAAGGTCAGGATTCGATGCCCATCTCAAAGCGTCAAAATAAACGATGAGGTCAGGACATTCAGGATGCGACGTGTCTTTGTAAATATCTTCTGACACATAGACCTGTGTTTCCATGGGGTTTCCTTTGTCGTCGGTGATGTCACACAGTTTTTTTGCAATCTCATCTCTGAGTTGTTTGTACTTATTTCCTGCTTTTTGTTTGTTGATGGTGACGCGCGCGTTGTATGCGCCGCCGCCCCATGCAAGCGACTTATCCATGTCGATGAGTTCTGTACTGAATTTGAGTAGCTCTTTTGTGTTAATTTTATCTTTTAATACTAAATAACCCTGATTCATCAACCATGTATTGATGTTAATCTTGCCCTCCTGCTTTATCATCCCATGGTCGGATGCGACGATGACCACTGTATCATTGTCCAGAAGTTCAAGCACCTCTCCCAATTTACCGTCAAGATAGGAATAATATTTTT
>DATEAE010000085.1:0-2778 GCA_035288505.1 Candidatus Nanoarchaeia archaeon | reverse complement strand
CCTTTTTCTCAAATTTTGACAAGTTGTCCGTAATTTAAACTATCCATTCTGAAAAACTCAGGCATAACAAATGTATAATCATCATTTCCATCAGAAAATATTTTGAGTCGGTCGGTGGGTGTCGGCAATTTGATACGATTTGCAAAATCAAAAAACATGCGTCTGCATGTTGATTGCGTCCATTTGCCGACGGCAAAACTTGCAAAGAAGTAAGATTTACGTTTTATGCAGGTATATCCCCACTGTTCACCTTGCTCAAGCCAAGCAGTGCTTGAGAACTCATTTTTCTTTTTGTTTTTTTTATGAATGTCCAGAACTCATCAACTTCATATGTGTTCAAGTCAAGGTCATGTACAAGATAATTGTTCATCTCTTTTGCATGGGTGGCAAGATTATCCAACCAATTTACAACTGTGTTCTTGTTCAAGTGCATAATTCTGCTGACTGACCTAACGCCATTCTTCTCGACGAGAAGTGTGCATAAACGTTTTATCTTTTGAGGGGATAATCGTTTACGATAAAGAGGTGTTCCACTGCGTTCGACAAAATATGTATCGCAGCGTTTGCAAAAATATCTCTGCGTGCCTGTACGATTAAACCCACGCTTGACAATATCTTTTCCAGCCTCCTTGCGGAAAAATCCGCAAGTTTTGTTCTGACAAATCGTCTTTATCTTTCCCCTTGGTCTTGCCATTGTCCACACACCTCGTCCAATCAAGAGAAAAGAAGAACATATTTATTAAAGTATCTTAGCTAATACACTACCGAAAAGAATTTAAAATCGTAATTCTCAATATTAAACAATGAGGCACAAAGTGAGAGGCATAATAGGAGGGACAATTCTGGTAGCTGCGGCATTATCAATCCCTTATTGCCTCAGTAAACCAGGCTCTGGCGTTATTCAACCAAGAGAAAAACCTGAGTATTCACACTCAGAAAATCAATCTCATTCGCCTATTATCTCGGATACACCCATACCTCCTGAAAGCGCTTCCTCGATAAACGAACAAAAAGATACAGTGGACGATAAATATGAAAATATGCCTCAAGATCACCACACTTCCCATTCGGTTTCACATGGATCTCATCATGAAAATCCCCTTTGGTCTTTGGAAGCAATCGTTAGTTCAGAAGGCAAAGCTTCTGGATTTCAGCAAGATTTCAACGAACTGCTGCTTTTCCTTCATGATTATAAGGGAGATGATCTCAAAGAGCTTGTCAATCTTATAGAAACTGCAGGATATTTAGGAAAAGATGAAGTTAAACTTGATTGCTTTATTTTTCTTACATCAGACGCACTTAAAGGAACCGAATACGCAGAGCGAATGAACAAATTATTTGTTGAGCGTATGAAGATGGCTGCTGAAGATGATAGGTATGAATGGCGCGCAGCACGTCTTTGGGAAGAAATCGTTGCTTACAATGTTGACAATGTTCATGTCCAAAATCTTATTGCTGGTGATTTGAATTTTGCTACAACTGCACTCAGAGATTATCGTGCTTGGCGCGAACACGCGAAAAAAGACTTGGAAAGAATAAATATCGATATGGTTGAGGGCAGAAAAACAGATTACAGTATTCTGCTCGAACATCGCAGGCGCTTAGATCTAGTGGGTCATGGACTACCTCCTCTAACTATAACTGAACTGGATATAACGTCTGAGAGACGCGCTGAAATTAAATCAAACATAGAAAAAGAAATCAAATTATACACTGAACGCATTGAAACATTGAAAGAAATATTTCCTACACCACAATAATCATTTCCCTGCCCATTTCTTTAAATTTTCATAACTGTCTGAACCACATATCCATTTCTTTGTTTTCATGTTGAAGAAAAAAGGGACGCCACCACATTTGCCGTTGTCCAGTTCTTTCAACTTTTTCATGTTTTCTGCGTTGTGCCAGACTTCCAAACGCTCGATTTTTACTTTTTCTTCTTTTTCAAGCTTCTTCATCAACGGTTCCATTTCATGGCAATGTGTACATTCCGTGCCGGTAAACATTAACAAGTCAGTCATAAACACCACCAAATGTTGCGGAGAAGAATTGGTTTAAATGCGTTTCTGTGATTGCTTTTCATTCGATTTACCACTTTATAGTTACTACTTTACGAAACGTTTATATAGGGTTATCAGGCAGGCATGATTATGAGATATTCGCCAACGGCGGTGTATACTGGAGCTGCGCTCGCGCTTGGATTAGGCGCGGTCGCAGGAGTTTCTTTGTGCTATCGGCCGAGCCTGAGAGTCGGGCACTTGAGGCTACATGAAGCACGTGCAGTTAATAATCCGCGAATCGAAATTCCAGCATTAGAAACGATTATCGCGACGCCGACTGTTACGGCAACGAGTACAATGTCTGAACCGATGTCTGAACCGGCAGTCGAACGCAAGAAAATTATGCGGCCGGACTATTTTCCACAGAATTGTAATTGGAACGATCTTGAATATACGTGGCAGAGCATCAAAGATGCAAAGCAAGGGCGACTTTCTGATGATGATGTTTCAGCACTCATTTGCTTTCTTGAACCAAACGAAAAAACAGAACTGGTTGGCGATTTGGTTGAATATTGCAGAAGCTCTGACTTCAGCGCAGAAAATGTGTCTCCACTCGTCGTTGTTAAGAGAGCGCTTTTTGCGGAACTGAGTAATGAATTGATTGCGAAAGACGAAAATCGTTACTATCCCTCGGAATTTTCAGACTTGCTTGCGCTCGCCGCAGGAGAGATGATTTCACGGGGACTCAGGGTTCACTTGCAGCGAAATGATCCAGACC
>DATEAE010000084.1:0-6372 GCA_035288505.1 Candidatus Nanoarchaeia archaeon | reverse complement strand
ATGAGGCAGGTTGCACCAATTCCAAAAGAACTCAAAATGTTTATTAAGTGTCAAAAACTACCTGTCCATAGGCTAATGGAATGAGTGTGTAACCTTCACATCAAGTGGTTTTTGAACATGCTCAGAAATAAACCTCAGATTAGTTTTTTAAACTGGTATTGTTTCTGACACACAAGAGAGTAACTCACCTATTAGAGTAAAGAGGGACGATGACACGCATAGAAAAAGATGCATTAGGTAAAAAAGCAGTTCCAACGGACGCGTATTATGGGATTCATACACAGCGCGCGAGCGAAAATTTTCAGATTTCGGGAAAAATTTGTCTCGAGATGTTCCATACGATTGCATTGATAAAAATTGCTGCTGCGTGTGCACACAGAAAACTGAAGCTTCTTGACGTAAAAAAGAGTAGCGCAATCGAAAAAGCCTCAAAAGAAATTCTTGCGGGAAAATTTGACGACCAATTCATTGTTGATATTTATCAGGCAGGTGCCGGTACTGCAACACATATGAATGTTAATGAGGTCATTGCAAACCGCGCCACAGAAATACTTGGCGGAAAAAAAGGTTCGTACATTGTCCATTCGAACGACCATGTGAACATGAGTCAAAGCACGAATGATGTGTTTCCAACAGCGATGCGGATTCTATTGCTGCAACTCTCAAAACATCTGTTGTCTGCGCTCTATCATCTTGAGCAGCAGCTTCATCAAAAAGCACAGCTCAATAAGCTCACATGGAAAAGCGGGCGCACTCACCTTCAGGATGCCGTGCCCATGACATGGGCTCAGGAGATTGAAGCCTGGGCGGTAACGGTCCATGATTGTCAAGAAAGAATTGAGGAGTCGTTGCATCCTTTGAAAGAATTAAGCATTGGAGGAACAGCGATTGGAACGGGAACAAATACACATCCAAAATACAAAGCGCTGGTGGTTAAAGAATTACGAAGCTTAACTCATCTTCCATTGAAGTCAAAACAAAACCTCATCGAAGCAACGCAGAGCATGGCTGATTTCACGCATTTTTCGGGTGCGTTGCGGGAAACTGCCGTTGAGCTTGCGCGCATCTCAAAAGATATTCAGTTACTGTCATCCGGCCCACGGACAGGTTTGCATGAACTTCTTCTTCCAGCGGTCGAACCGGGGAGTAGCATCATGCCGGGTAAAGTGAATCCAAGCATGGCAGAAATGTTGTGCATGGTCTGTTACCAAGTTATTGGGTACGACAAAGCAGTGGAAATTGCAGCATTATCCGGCAACCTTGAGCTGAATGTGAATATGCCGCTGATTGCACATAACCTTATCGACGGTACAGCCATTTTAACACATGCGATAAAAGAATTTGACGAGCGGTGTGTTCGTGGAATGAACGTTAATAAAAAAGTATCAGAAGAGAATTACAAAAACTCGCAGGGAATGGCAACCTTTCTCAATCCGTTGATTGGCTATGCAAAAGCAGCAGAAATAACTCAAATTGCAGATAGAGAACATAAAGACATCGTAACAATTATCCGTGAAAGAAAAATACTTTCAGAAAAACAGATACGAACCATTTTCAAAACACGTCAAAAACCACCAGCAAATGGACTGATGGCATGATGCTGCAATAAGTGGTTTTTGAGCGCCTCAGAATTCCACTAATTACTACTAATTAGAGACTGGTGGAATTCTAAAGGTTTTAATACTGAGAAAGAATGGTAGAAACTATGTATATCCCATCAAATGTCGTGCTCGAGAAGTATGCAGATGTTCTTGTGAAGTTTGCGTTGAATTCAGGTAAAGGCGTTAAGCCAGGCGAGGTTGTCATGTGCATTGCAGATGATGATGCAAAGCCATTGATTATTGCGTTACACAAGAAAATTCTTGAGGCGGGCGGACATCCGTTATTGCGAATGATTCCAACGGGAATAGAACGAACTTTTTACGAGCTTGCAAATGATAAACAACTAACATTTTTTGCACGCGACTACTCGAAAGCGCAATGTGACCTCATCGACCATCAGATTGGCGTTCTTTCTGACCATGACCTGCAGGAATTGAAAGGAATTAATCCACAAAAAATCATGCGTTCCGCAGATGCGCGAAAGGAAGCGCGCGAATGGCTTGACGACAAAGAATACAAAGGGAAATTTACGTGGACACTTGCATTGTATGGCACTGAAGCAATGGCGAAAGAAGCAGGTCTTTCTTTAAAACAGTATTGGGATGTCATCATTAAAGGCTGTTATTTGGATAAACAAAATCCTGTTCAAGAATGGAAGAACATCTTTTCAATCCAGGAAAAGACAAAGAAAAAATTGAATGCGTTGTCGATGGATTATGCACACATGAAAGGAAAGAATTGCGACATCAAGATTGGGCTTGGCAAGAACAGAAAGTGGCTTGGTGGCAGCGGTCGGAATGTTCCGAGCTTTGAACTTTTTATATCTCCAGACTGGCGCAGGACCGAAGGCTACATTAAGTTCAATCAGCCGCTCTATCGATACGGAAATATCATTCGGGACGTTGAACTTTGGTTCAAGAATGGCCATGTTGTTAAAGCAAAGGCATCGCAAGGACAAAACGTACTCCAAACTTTTATTAAGAGAAAAAACGCTGATAAATTGGGTGAATACTCACTGACAGACGCGCGATTATCGAGAATTACTCATTTCATGGCAAATACGTTGTTTGACGAGAATATTGGTGGACGGTACGGAAACACGCATCTCGCGCTGGGAATGTCGTACAAGGATAGCTACAGAGGCGACCCTTCAAAACCATCGAAGAAGCAATGGGCTGCGATGGGCTTCAATGATTCTGCTGAACATTCGGACATCATTTCTACAGAAGACAGGACAGTGACTGCGTTCTTGACGAATGGACAGAAAAAAGTGATTTACAAGAATGGGCAATTTACGGTTTGATTATTGACGTTACCTCAGGAAGAAAAAAAATAAACGTTTTTTTACGTAACTTTTTTTCGCCTTCCTCCGCTTACCGACAAGAACAGACATTTGACGACATTATGTGCGAATCCACGATAATTTTAAATATATGTTTAGTTTAAACATAACGATGGCTTTCAAAACAATTACGATAAAAAGTAAAGTGTACATGCACCTGATAAAAGAAAAAAAGCACGATGAAAGCTTTAGCACTCTTTTTGAACGACTGCTCACAGAATATTCTCCTCCTCTCAAGAAATTTTATGGTGCTTGGAAAATGACAATAGACGAAGAAGAAAAAACAATTCGGTCAATGAAGAGATTTCGTCAGGCGTTCGAGGAGGATTTTGAAAAACATGAAAGTTCTCGACAGTGATTTTATAATTGAGTTGTTGAAGAAAAACCCAGATGTAGGATTAAAGCTTGATGAACTTGCAGAAAGTACTGAACAAGTTGTTACCACTGTTCTTAATGCTCATGAGGTCTTGTTTGGTACAATCCACGGAAGTCAAAAAAATGTTACGATTACGGAACGTTTCTTCGCGAGTATTGGAGTGTTGAACTACGATTTCAAAGCAATGAGAGAAACATTGAATATAATAAAAATCCTCGAGCAAGAGGGACAAAGAATTGGCTATTTTGATGAGATGATTGCAGGAATATGTAGAGCAAATGATACGACAATAATCACCCGCAATGTCAAGCACTTTGGAAAAGTGCCTAATCTCAAAATAGAAACATGGTAATTCTACTCCCTAAAATCTTCTTTCATATCACAAAACAAAGAAACAAAACGTGCGGTTGCAGCGATACACTCTTTTTTTCCTTCTGGAGTAATACAATACTTTTTTTCTTTTCCGCTTTTCTCCATTTCCTTAATCCAGCCTCGTTCTGCAAGTGACTTTAATACAGGATAGATAGTACCGGGACTAGGACGTGACCCTTTTCTTTTTTCAAATTCGTCCCTAATCTCGTCGCCCGACATTGACTTTTTTGAGATAAGCCGCAATACAGTAAACGTCAGAAATCCACGCATATCACAGCAGTCTTTCATATTCTCACTAAAGATAACTTTCTATTTAAAACTTAGTAAGCTCATTCATATCGTACAACCGACACATTTATATATTTGTATCGCCTATCCGATATATGTTCGTGAACAGCGAACGGAGGCAAAAACATGACCTGTGGACCATGCGGACGGAACTTCCTGACAGCAGAAGAAAAGGTAGAGATGCTGAGCGAGTACAAGGATTCGCTTGAAAAAGAGCTTCAGGGTGTTAAAGAACGAATAAAAGATTTGGAGAAGAACTAGTTTCTTCTCTTTTTTTCTAAAAACATTTTTAAAAATTAAATCAAAAGAAAAACAATTTGAACTCGTTTAACTAGGAAAAAGATTTTTACATCCTTTTCTTCGAGTAACAAGTTCTGCAATAGACTGGTCTGTCGCCGGCGGGCTTGAACGGAACTTCACATTCATTTCCACATTCAGCGCAGGTTGCCTTATGCATTTCCCGTGGTCCAAAATCGCGTCTTGGACCTCTGAAGTCTGCCATTTCACTCCTCCATTAGTTAATAACTCTCTCCGTGCATTACTACTATTAAAACCTTCCTATTCTTTGGCTCAAATTGGCTTATCCCACAACATTTAAGAAGGCGTTTTGTGTTCTTCCCTTCATGAAAATTTCGAAGCGTAAGCTGCTGGATATGTCTGAAATCAGTCTTATTCTTGATGGCTATGATGATATCTTCTCTGATTTTGACCCGCGTGACTACTCAGTCCGAGCTTTATCGGTTGATTTTCTTCATGAAGCGGAACGCGCAAGCCGTGAAAAAGTCGACCATCCTCATCTCTCCCTATTGACACCGGCAAAGATACGCAGCAAGCCAAAAGAGGAGATTATCAGAAAAAGGTTAAAACATCATTTCAAGAAACATTTTCAACGAGTAAAACACCAGTACAGAAAAACCATTTTTCATGGACTTTGTTTTACATTTGCGGGTGTCGTGTGTATGTTATTGGCAGTCTATGTTGTCCATTCGTTGAATTCTGAAAATATTTTCAATGCATTCTTGCGTGTCCTTCTCGAGCCAAGTGGCTGGTTCTTGTTTTGGGAAGGTTTAGTGCTTATTGTCTTTGAGTCGCAGAAGATTAAACCGGAATTACATTTTTACTCAAAGATGAGCACAAGTCAAATAAGGTTTTTGGGCTATTAACGATGAGATTCACAATCACCGCGCGTGACCAAAAGACGGCTGCGCGAACCGGTGTTTTAAAAACCACACACGGCAGCATAAAAACGCCTGCATTTATTCCATGTGCAACACAGGCGGCATTGAAAGGAATGACGTCCCAACAGGCTCAGGAATGCGGGACACAGATGCTGATGGTCAATACCTATCACTGTTATCTGCGTCCCGGTCCAGAAACTGTTGCAAAAGCAGGTGGCTTGCATAACTTCATGAACTGGAACAAGCCTTTGATGACTGACAGCGGCGGTTTCCAGGCGTTTAGTTTAGCAGACCCTAAGCTTGTGAAAATAAGTGATGCTGGCGTCGAATTTCGTTCCCATATTGACTTCTCGAAGCACATGTTCACTCCTGAAATTTCGATAGGCATTCAGGAAAGGTTAGGTGCAGATATCATGTTTGCGTTTGACGAATGTACTCCATTTGACGCGTCATTAGCGTATATCCAAGAAAGTCTGAGACGTACACATTCATGGGCAGAGCGTTGTCAAAAAGCACAAACAAAAAAGTCGAAAAAAATGCAGTCGTTGTATGGTATTGTTCAGGGAGGACAGTTTAAAGAAATGCGCAGACAAAGTGCGGAATTTCTATCCTCGCTCGATTTTCCCGGTTATGGAATCGGCAGCATTTTTGGCGAGCCAAAAGTTGCAAGTTACGAAGCTTTGAAATGGTCACTTGAAGTGCTTCCCGAAAAAAAGCCTATTCATTTTCTCGGCATCGGCGCTGTTGATGATTTGTTTGCAGGCGTTGAGCTTGGTGTTGATACATTCGACTGTGTTCTTCCTACCCGATTAGGCCGCGTTGGGTATGTTTTCAGCTCGCAATGCACAAAAAAAACAAAATGGCGATACAGGATTACTAATGCGCGATTCAAACATGATTACTCGCCATTGGATAAAAACTGTACTTGTTCAGTGTGCCAAAATTACACGAAAGCGTATATTCACCATCTGTACAAAGCAAACGAACTATCGTTCTACACACTTGCAAGCTATCACAATCTTGCATTTTTTAACAATCTGATGCAGGATATTCGACGGTCTATTACAGATGATAGTTTTCTGAAATTGAAGAAGAAGTGGTTGAGATAGTGTGGGCGACACGATGTTGGTGTATCCTAAGAAAATTTTGATGGAGTAATATTAGATAATATTCACGCAGAGTGCAACTTATTGACTTCCAGTCACTGCCGCTAC
>DATEAE010000083.1:0-5485 GCA_035288505.1 Candidatus Nanoarchaeia archaeon | reverse complement strand
ATTGGTTTGAAACATACGGAGAAGTCTTTGCTGGGACAAAACCAACCAACAGCAAAAAAGCTGAATTCATTCAGACCGTTATCGATTGGATAGAAAGAGATGATTATAGTTATGAGGAAAGTTTTGAAAAGGCGCTTGTTGGTCTTTGTAGTGCTCCAGAAGACGTTGAATTGATAAAGGAAATGCTCGCTAAAGTCAAAAGGAAGGAGTACGACGACAAAAATGATTATGAACAACTCCTTTTGAAACTCTACGGAAAAGCAGGAATGGAAGAAAAATATTTAGAAGAAGCAAAGCGTTCTGGATTTACAACAGAACTGGTGGACAAGCTTATTTCACTGAACAGGCTAGAAGAGGCTCTGAAAGTATGTAACAAGAATAGAACGAGAGAACTTTCTTATGAGATTGAGACAAGACGGCTCCAGCTTTTACGAAAATTAGGTCGGGTTCCTGAATTAAAGAAAAGCCTGCTTACATTGACAAAAAAAATAGGGAATATAACCTATGCACTTCAGTTAAAACAGGAAGCTTCTGATGAAGAATGGAGAAAGTATAGTAAAGAGATTATTAGTCATTCTAAAAATAACAATCAGCATAGTTTTCTCTCTCGTTTTTATTATGAAGAGAGGGACTTCAAGAATGCTTATGAATATTCCAAAAATCTACGTGATGCAGCGTACCTCGAACTTCTCGCTAAAAAACTGAGCAATGAACACTCTGAATTATCCTGTGATATATTCAAGAGATTATGTTTCAATTTCATAGAACAAGGGTCTGGTTGGCCATATCAAAAAGCAGGGAAGATGCTGGAAGCACTCAAGAAAATAGATGAAACGGGTAGTATTTTCAAGAAAACAAAAAACGAAATCATCAAGCTACATGGGAAAAAGTATTCGTTAATGACAGTTGTGGAGAAAGTAAAATGACAATAGGTAAAGAACAATTTCAATGTAGAAAGTGTAACATCTCGATTGGAGGACATAACCAGTACCTCCATGACGGGATGTGTGATGATTGCTTTTTTGAAATTTACTTTTCAGAGGAAGCAGAGATTGTTGAGACTGACGGAGAACAAATAGAACGACATTGTAAAAGTAAGATTGTTCAAAGAGAGAATAGCAATTTCAAGAGGTTTGTTTTGGAAGGTAAATTTGATCAAGAGCGGTTTGCAAATATTACAAAAGAGATAATGAGTAAATTGTCTTGCCCAAATGGCGGAGTTTGTTGTAACTTGTTAAAGGACAAATTGACAGGAGAGAATGTTGATACTTTTTTAGAGAATGCAGCGAAATGTCCGATAGTATTCAATGTATTAGAAAATGCAAAGGAAGAGTTCTTGGAAGAGATTTTTTCATTCAAAAACCCAACGTTGTAACCAGTGTTATAAGAAAGTAGAATTTTGTAAGCCCAAGAATTTCCAGTGGTACCAACGTGCTGTAAAGTGAGGCAAAACTCACGTCAAAAACTCGTTAATTGAAACGAGAACCCGACGATGAAATTCATCAGTGATGCTGCATAATTTCTTTTTTATAATTTTCTCGTGAATGGTAAAAATTCTGTGCGGCTTTACCCAGCTCTTAAATGGTAAGTCCCCTTCGTGAAAAGAATTGAGAAGCAGAGCATGGTCTTTTGGCGGATTGCTGGTAACAAGACAACAGATACGATCTTCCGTTGAATTAATATTCTCATTTGAAACAATTAACGCAGGACGCAGTTTCGAACCCGTAAGATCAGAATACGGAAAAGGCACGAGAACAATGTCTTTCTGCTCAAACATTATTCCACCGCTCATCTGCTTCATTCATCCATTCTTTTTTCAATACATCTTCAGAAGCAAGCATGGTTAAGATGTTTTCATGATGGGGATTGGTTTCCAAAGATTCGAGTTCCTCAATCCTTTTCTTTATCGATTTCCGGACAAACTCGCTCCACTTTATTTCAGAATGGAAGCGCATTTTCTTATACACAGTATCATCAATCGATAACGTGATGTTAGTCATACACAATATAAGTGAGCACACTTATTTAAAGGTTTCGACGACCAGCTATATGTCAAAAACCACCAGTCAATAACTAGTGGTATGGGATGACGCAAAACACGTTGAGTGTTTTTGAGCACCTCAGAATTCCACCCACAGCAGAAATACACGATGGAATTCTAAAGGTTTAAATATATCCACAATAATCAAGCTTAAATTCGAGAGATACGTCGGCGATGCTTGCGTATGCTGGAGATAGATTTGTTCTATTTCCTTTTAAAAACATGGCACGAATGTATTCACGCGCACACGGAAAGAGCGGTTCAAAAAAGCCGCTGGAAAAAAAAGTCCCAAGCTGGATGAGATATAAGCCTGCAGAAATAGTAAAACTTATTGTCAAAAGTTCAAAAGCCGGCAAATCAGCTGCAGAAGTAGGAACCTATCTGCGTGACAGTTACGGCATTCCCGATGTCCGCGTTGCTGTGGGTAAGAAAATCACTCAAATTCTCGAAGATAACAAGCTCCGCAAAGAAATCCCTGACGACCTGATGTCGCTGATGAAGAAGAACATCAAAATCAGGAAGCACATGGAGCAGAACAAAAAGGATATGACAGCCAAGCATGGGTTAGAATTAACGGGTTCAAAGATACGCCGGCTGGTCACTTATTATAAAGGCACAGGCCGCCTTCCTGAGAATTGGAAGTTTGATCCTGAACGTATCAAGTTATATGTTGGATAATGCTTAGTTTCAGCGAACCAGTTCGTATTATCACAAAGAGCACGATACTCAGCCTGAGCGCTGGAGCGATGCTTCTCGGCATTCTTTCAGAAAACGGAATAAAGTGTGCATTACGAACCGTCCAGAATTATTCTAAAGACGAACTAGATGGCATTCTTCATGAGGATTATAAGTCTTTGATATGTATCGATTGCAATGAAGAAATAGTTCGTGCACGATTACAATCAGCGTATTTTTGTGAAGCTCCTGAAGTATACAACGAGCTTGACTTCGAAAAAGAAAAGTTCGCGCACGTCGGCATTATAGGAATAGGAGCAACAGCGCAAGAACATAACCAGCCAGTAATTATTCCAGACCAGCTTCTGCAGGATGGATTGAAAGCGCAGATAATGAGTACTGAGATTAAAGAACTGCGGGATATTGACAATGCATTTTTTGAGTCGCTGACCATTCCATTTCATGGAACAAGAATGAAACTGGCAGAAGTTGCAAAGATGGTATCAGCGGCAGCGCGCATGGGAAAAACAACAGTCGCAGTGAGCGCTTTACTTGGTGACACGAACGCACAAAGCAAAGTTGTACAGCATTGGGGCGAGTTTCAGCGTGAATTAACAGCAGCATTGGAATGGTGCAAGAAGAATGAAAAGGAGATGCATCGATACATGGGCGTGTCGATAATAAATATGAGAGATTTTGCCGCGCCGTATCTTACGGGAAGCATTGCAGCAAATTTCGCAAAAGAGCCGAAATCATTTGCGTTGGTCATGGCATACGCTGCAGATAAAAAAGTAAGAGTTTCGCTTAGATGTCAGCAGGATACGATACAATTGTTATCCAAGATTCTTGAGGGAATGGAAAGCGAGCATGGCGGAGACAAGTACGAAGCAGGCGGTTCTTTTCTTCGAGACGATGAAGAAACATTTTTGAGTGCTGCAAAAAAAGTTTTAGAGAAAGCTTGTGTTGAGGAGAGCGTGTGATAAGAAAAATTAAATGGTTGTTACTTTAAATCCAACGTACGTTGGAGTGACTTCCATCAGGTCTATTTTAAATTTTGAAAAAATGGTAGAAGAACCTTCAATTGAGAGCATGGTTGTATTGATTTGATCATATGTCGAGACTTCAATCTCTGCGCCTAAGCCACTCCAAATACACATTGCACCTTTTGGACAAGGAGAATAAATTATTTTTGTTAATAGTAATTGGAGATTTTCAGATTCGATAGATGCAGTTTGATTTTCAACGAGCCAGAATTTTTCATTTAAGTTAACATTGATTCTATCTTGTTCATAGAGTTTCACATCTGGAGAACCCTGTTCTTCTTGAACACATCCAGTAATGAGCCCAAAAACAACGAGAGTAAAAGATAGATAATTCTTCATACGGTTGCTAATATTTTAGAATACTTAAACATGCCGAAAGGCTCAATTGGATTTAAAGTGTTCGTACAAAATTAGTTCACAAAAGACATCACGATACTGACAATCCCAAACAGCACAAGAAGTGAAGAAATAAGATAAAACACAGTAACATACACTTTAAACGTCATTGAATTTTTGCTTAGGTAAAGTCGAGTTCCGCCAAAACGAGAAACCATGAACCCGCGTTTTTGTTGGTAATAAATATCAGTGAGAACAAAGAAACCAAAAACAATAAGAAAAACCGAATAAGAAATAGTTTGTTCTAAAAAGCTGAAGAAGTGATTGAGAAGTGCTATCGCAAGAGCAAAGAGTAAAGCAATTTTGAGTGCGCGATTAAGCTTCACAACAAGAACAGTTCAGTAAGAAGTTAAATAATTTACGTCGTTTTTACTTAATCACCTAGCAATTCTTCTTTTCCAATCAGGACAGTATTATCTTTTACCTCAATATCGTTGATAATTTTGCGCAGCTCATCCTTCTGAACAACATGTTCATCTTTAAGACACCAAAGAATTGCCGCTAAATCAATGATATCAATACCTAAAGTTTGAGCTGCTAATTTTGCTTTTTCGTCATTGCTTACAAATGTCATAGTGCGTTCTTTACAAAGCGCAATACACTCTATTTCGCCTGCGCCAAGTTTCTTGCTTTTGATAAGCGAAGAAGCATAACTCTTATCAGCTTTTGTAACTTTGATGATACGTAGCGTCTCACTCACATAATCGTAACCTGCACGCTGAGCACGCAATAGGTCGTGATAGACAGCTTCAGGCATGAACAGATTGTTCCCAAATACCACAGGGAGAAGCGCTAATCTGCCAATTTTGGCAAAAACACTAATGATGTCGGCATCAAAAACAAAGCTCATCGTTTTGACTTGATAAGTATAACACTTTTTCTTGACGCACTGCTACTAATGCTCATCTTTCTCATGATTTTTCGGTCGGCAAGTATTTTTTTAAATTCGATTGTGCTGACTTCTGCAATTTCTGCTGCCCGTCCAAGACTTACTTTACCTTCGTTAAATAATTCAACTGCCGCAGTTTTCTTAAGTTCAGGTTTGTGCTCAAGCAAACAACGAATCGCATCTTTCGCAACGTCAGACTTGCTTGAGTAATAGCCGCCTCTCACAAGCGCTTCAATTTCATCACACATGAGAGTGGGCAAACTGAATGATTCTACTTCTGCCATTCTTAATAATAGTTCATAATAGTTTATAAACTTTGCTTAGACTAATGTGTTGCAAACATCTAGTAGTCGTCGTTAAAGCAAAAGGAAGGCGATAAAAATTTTAAAAAAACGTATTTTTTTTCTTCCTTTCGTAGCGGCAGTGACTGGGAGTCCATCG
>DATEAE010000082.1:0-3028 GCA_035288505.1 Candidatus Nanoarchaeia archaeon | reverse complement strand
GACGATTCAGAATTTGATGATGATGACGATTTTGATGAGGACGTTTAATTTTTATTTTTTTTATTTAAAATAGCCATTTTTCTTGGCGTAAGCAACTATTTCTTCAAACAATTCTTTTGTTTCTGGAAATGCACTCATCGCATACTCATGATATTTGCGTAACATCTCTTCATTCCACCCTTTCCAGTCTTCTTTGTAATCCAGCTCATGAATGGTTGCGTCGAGCTTGTCGATTGCACGGGCGAACTTCGCTTCAGGAGTCTGTTGAGCTTCAAATTCGTCAAATAAAGATGCAAGCTTGTCTGCGACTTCTTTCGGCAACTGCTCGCTGAGCTTCAGGATGGCTTTTCTCTCATTTTCCTGTTTGTGTATTCGCTTTTCTTCATGATGAATCGGAATGTCACCAGCTTCAATCTCAACAATATCATGGTACAACAGAAGCTCATAGACTTTTACTCGGTCCATCGGCATCTTTGACTTGGTGAGCATGTAATCCGCAAGCATCAGCGCGCTCCAGGTGTGTTCAGCGACGCTTTCTTTCCTATTGCCGACAGCGCAGTGGCGATAGACCTCCTTCAAGGCGTATAGCCTGCGAAATTTCTGAATGTCCTGCATACGGTTCTTATTCATCACCTGAATTAAGCTTTTTTGGTCAATAATAGACGATAACTTTATAAATTATATAATTTATTGAAAATGGTATGAATGACCTCATTGCTCTCAAAAATGACCTGGAAAGTAAGCGAAAGGAAGCTATTCGAAGGTTTGTTGGGCCTACTGATACAGGTTATTCCCTCTTTGAACGAGCAGTTCAGCGTGCCCTCGAAAAACTCGGTGGGGTTAGAGACATTACATTAGTTGAAGTACCCATTTATCTGAGGGAAAATGGTTCTGATGTTCTCTTTGAGCGTCCTGACTGTCCAACATCACATTATCGTAGTAATCTCACCGTTCGTTTTGAAAAGTCGGCAGGCAGTGCTGCAGAGCCCCTTGGAAAGCTTACCATCAAAGGTGTTTCACCTCGTGCAAAAGATGACTCACCTTTAGCGATTGCGATGTCTACCTATAACAAGAGCGCTACTTTGGTTCCCTATTCTGCGGCTCAAACACCCCTTCCTCAGTAACCTTATTAAACTTCTTTTTTGTGCTGCTCGCGATGCTCTCATATCTTAAAAGAATCTTTCAGAAAGGTCCTGAATTAATCTCGCTTCGCGTCGATGAACTCGGTCCATGGTTTCATGCTCAGTCAACAACGTACCTGAAAAGCTTTGATGGGGTTGTTCAATCGTTTTATCATCGCGTGAAAGAAATTAAAAAAAATCTCAGCTCTGCGCGGGAAAAGCTTGTTTATTCGGTTTCTGAAGAATCTGTTGCGCCGCGTGTCAAAAATGTGGTTCTCGGTCATCGCGATAATTATGCTCGTGAAATCGGTATTCTCATCAACTCGTTATCCGTTCCCGTGGAGACATCCGTTGATAAAGGCATCTTGTTTGCTCAGGACATTGACTGGCAGCTCGACCAGTTTGCACAACAAACAAAAAAAAGTTTTGACGTAACTCGTCACTTGTTCCATGAAGAAGCTGACGACATCGCAGAAAGCCTTAAAGAACTTGCCACGTCGGTTCGCGAATATCAAGAGCTTTCAACAATAAAAAATATCCCGCTTGTTGTACAAACTGGTAAAATGGTCAATCAGCTGCATCACCTCAAGAAAGAACAGGTGCGAATGAGCGATGAACTCTCGCTGAAACAAAAACGCTGCGACATTGCGGAACGACAAAGCAAACAGAATGACGAGATTCTTAAAAAATTTATGGAAAGCGATGATTTTCTCGACTATCAACAATTGTTACAGAAAAAAGATGTTCTGGAAAAGGAAATGAATACAGCTAAAAATGATGTCCTTTCTTTCTTTGGACAGATTGACAGAGCGCTTCGGAAGTATCAGCATCAGGCGTCCTCGGAAGAACAAAAAATTATTGTGGCATTCACAGACGATCCATCTGCTGCATTGCGTGAAGATTCTACTGGCATTTCGTCAGTCTTATCTTCGCTTCGTGTGCAGCTCTCAACGTTTCGGCTGAAAGACACACAGAAAATCGAAGCTCAGCTGAATAAAGATATGTCTGCGCTTCGTGAGACGCTCATAGAATCTGAACGGCGCTTTACAGAATCGACCGCTTTTGCTGAAAAACATCATGTTGTTGCACGAGTTCGTGAAATTGAGTACAAACTACATCACTTTCGGGAGCAGGAAGGTCGCTTGAAAAAAGAGATTGTCGTGCTTCAGGAACAGCTCGCATCAATCAATCCTAATGTTCTTGTGCATCAAATTGAACGGGATGTTCAGACTGTGTTTGCGGTTACCATTAAAGTTTTGTAACGCGCGTAACTTTCTTCCAGCGCTGTGATTGCTGGTAACTTTTTGCCTTCCAAAAGCATCAACGATGCGCCACCGCCTGTTGCGACGTGCGTCATTTTGTTTTGCAAACTGTACTTTTCGACCGCAGTTGCAGAGTCACCGCCACCAACGATTGATGTTGCTTTTGATTGTGCGATTGCCTGTGCCATCTCTTTTGTGCCTTGTTCAAATTGCGGTATTTCAAACGCGCCCATTGGTCCGTTCCATATAATCGTTTTTGCAGATGCAATGTATTTCTTGTATAATTCAATCGTTTTTGGCCCGATGTCAATCACCATCATGTTTTCGGGGATACTTGTTACTGTTGTGTGTGATACTTTTGTATCTTTGTCGAACTTCTCTGTGATTGTGCAATCCATGGGAAGAATGAGCTTTTTGTTGTTCAGCAATTCTTTTATTTCACTTTCTGCGTGTTCGACTCCTTCTGTGTCAATCCTTGACAATCCAATTTGATAGCCTTTTATCTTTAGGAACAACAACGCGAGCGAACCGCCTACAAGCACGTTGTCTGACATTGTTAGCAGATTGTGAATGGATTTCAGCTTGTCAGCTTTCAATCCTCCAACGATGCTGATGAATGGGCGTTCTTTTTTTTCCATTGCTTTG
>DATEAE010000081.1:0-6255 GCA_035288505.1 Candidatus Nanoarchaeia archaeon | reverse complement strand
CTATTTCTATTCTGCGCTTACACAAGAGCTTGACATCATGGGCTTTGATAGAAGATATGAAACGAATGTTGATGGCATCGGGAGAATTCCAGCGCGCGACCAATCTGATTTGCAGCCCTCGTATGTTGTCGTTGGAAACATACCTATCGTGTTGAGAGAAAGCTTGCTTCCTGTTGTGTTTGAGATGGGCGAGCGTGTTATTGAAGCGTCCAAATCAATCGACTGCAAAGGCTTGTTTGGGCCGTTCTGTCTCGAAACTATATTAACACCGGACCAACAATTCATTGTGTTTGAAATATCTGCGCGTATTGTTGCCGGAACAAACCCTTTTGTTGATGGCTCACCTTATACATCGGTGAAATATGGCATCCCCATGTCTACCGGACGACGCATTGCGCGCGATATCAAAGAAGCGATTGCTCGTAATGAATTACACAAGGTGACCACATGATTGACGTTTCTGCTGTTCTAAAAAACTATGATTTGAATAACCTGACTATCGGTACTCTTGGCGGGCATTCGGCTCTCGATGTGTGTTATGGTGCGAAAAAGTTAGGGTTAAAAACTGTTGTTGTTGCACAGAAAGGACGAGAAAAAACGTACGAACGGTATTATAAAACGCATGGTGACCGAGGAATTGTTGACCATGTGATTGTTGTTGACAAATTCGCTGATATTATTTCTGTTCAGGACCAATTAAGGAAGTTGAACACTCTTTTCGTGCACAGCAGATATTTTTGGGTGTATTGTTCATTTCATGAGATTGAGAATAATTTTTATGTGCCTATCATTGGTAATCGGGCATTGCTTAAAGCTGAAGAAAGAACTGTTCCCAACAATCAATATGTTCTTCTTCAAAACGCAGGCATACGTTTTCCGCGAATTTTTACGTCAAAAAATGATATTGATAGGCTCGTTCTTGTGAAAGCAAACGAAGCACAGCGTTCGTATGAACGTGCTTTTTTTCTTGCGTCGTCTCCTGAAGACTTTGATAAGCGCGCTGCTGAATTATTGAATCGAGGTGTTATTACGTCTGAAGGCTTGCACAAAGCTGTTATCGAAGAATATGTTGTTGGCGCTGCGATTAATTTCAACTATTTTTATTCTCCGCTTTCTGGAAAACTGGAATTAATGGGGACGGATATGCGACGGCAAACGAACATCGATGGTATTCTTCGGTTGCCTGCACCTGAACAGATTGAAGTGCTTCGGCATGTTCAGCAGAAGTTTGTTGAAACCGGTCATGTCGCGGTGACTATCAAAGAAAGCCTGCTGGAAAAAGTGTTTGAACTCGGCGAAAGATTTGTGAAAGTGACACAGGAGCTTTACCACCCTGGTATTCTCGGTGGCTTTGCATTACAAGGAGCTGTTGTTGCAGAACACAACAAAGAAGATATTGTTATTTTTGATTGTAGCTTACGCATTCCTGGAAGTCCGGGAAGCATGTTTACACCCTATTCAGGTTATCTGCACGGAACGCCGATGAGTTATGGAGAGCGTATTGCGAAAGAAGTGAAAGATGCGGTTAGAGAAAATAAGTTGGGATTGTTGTGTACGTGAAAATTTGCTGAATATTCTTATGCCTATTTCTTAATGGCTGCCGTTACGAAAGGAAGAAAAAAAATTAAACGTTTTACATATATTTTTCGCCTTCCTTCTGCTCCAACGACCACGTGAATTTTTTGTACCACATCAACACTCAACGAAACGTTTTTAAGTCTTTGTCATTAACTGGCTCTATGTCTTTGGAATATGCTACAGGAATATCTGAAGTTGAAGAAAAGCTTGCAGAAGTACGTAATGCATTCGGACAGGTTAAGTCGAATTACTCTGGTGTGTTTGGATTTTTTAGAGGATTATTAGGATTATCGAAAGCTGATCAACAAGCTCTGGATGACAGTGTTGTCATTCTGTCCTCTTTATATGCACAAAATTTAAAAGAATGTAGAGATATCGCCAGTCGTAGCATTGAGGATAATCCTACAGGATTACGTCCTGAAATAACACATCAATTACGTCGTGAAATAGCACACCTTCGTCAGGATATACGTGACTATATTGTTGAGTTTAATGAGGATAAAGATTTGGACTGATTTACCTTACAATCGTCTGTCCTCTCTCTGGTCCAACTGAAATGATTTTGATTGGAATACCAAGCAATTCTTCAACTTTCTGGACGTATGCACGCGCTGCTTTGGGCAATTGTCCATAGGCTTTACATTTGGAAATATCTTCTGCCCACGCGTCAATTTCAATGTATTCCGTATGTACTGTACTCAAAATGTCGGTTGTTGGAAAATAATTTATCATTTTTCCTTCATATCTATATCCTGTCGCCATTTTTATCTTTCCAATACCCGTAAGAACGTCGATTTTTGTTAATGCCAGTTCATTAAACCCATTCACTCGACAAGCGTATTGTACTTGCGGAATATCGAGCCAGCCGCACCGTCTTTTTCTGCCCGTCGTTGTACCCACTTCTTTTCCCTGTTGCTGCAGATAATCTCCTGTTTCATTTCTCTGCTCTGTAGGAAACGGGCCTTCGCCGACACGTGTTGTATATGCTTTTACTACTCCTATTCTTCGAGGAATATCAGTATAAACTCCTGTGCCTGTGAAAATGCCGCCAATCGTTGCGTTCGATGACGTCACAAACGGATAGGTTCCATGGTCAACATCAAGCATTGTTCCCTGTGCACCTTCATACAATATGGATTTTTTCTGTTGAAGTGCATTGTGAATAAGCTGATGCACGTTTGTGATGTATTGCTGTAAATTGTTCCACTTCTTATTTTCTGCAATTGCCTGTTTCATTGTCGTTCCTTCCCGTGCGATTTTATCTGCGTATGCCGGTCCAATCCCTCTGCCTGTCGTTCCAATCTTCTGTTGTGTCTGTGCATCACGAACCTTATGTTTTTCAAGAATGACGTGCGCACGCTCGCTGATGAAAAACCTGTCAGGATTAAACAAATCGCCAAGGTTATCAATTTCCTCAAGGAGAACATCAGGGTCAATGACACATCCGTTGCCCAACACACAGCTCTTTCCTTTAATCATGCCCGATGGAATGAGATGGAACTTGTATGTCTTATCTCCAACAACAATCGTATGCCCTGCGTTGTTCCCGCCCTGATACCGCACAATCATATCGTAACTGTCGGCAATCATATCGACAATCTTTCCTTTTCCTTCGTCGCCCCATTGTGCGCCGATGACTGCTGCATTAGTCACATTTACTCCTCCAGTAATTGCAAACCTTTTCTGTCTTTTTTGATGCGAGTCCTCTGTATAATGATGGGTTGTTTACTATCTCTTTTTGTGCTGGGGTCATCTTGTTGAGCATCGACATTAATTCCGGATGAGACGTTGCACATTCCATCACTGACATTTTTTTATTCTGTGCCTCATGAGTAAGAGCAAGAACTGCATGGTGTGCGTCCGGATGGCCCTGCTGCGCAAGCAAGATATACAAAGCTTCGGAAACAACTGATGATGCACTCGCTGTCATGTTTCTGTTTAATGCATCTCTGTCCACGGTCATTTTTTCCATCTGTTTCTGTAATCGATTGATGCTTTCACAAAATGCTGCGATAATCTCCGGTATAAATCGGGATGATGCTGAATTTGTCAAATCGCGCTGATGTTCACTTATTTGGTCCATATACAATGTTATCATGCGTGGCATCATTGTTTTCCATAACGATTTTACGTTTTCGAAATTGATAGGGTTTCTTTTATGTGGCATGGTCGAGCTGCCCACCTGCTGCTGGTCAAACTGTTCGGCAACCTCTCCAATTTCGGAACGCTGTAAATGACGCATGTCATCGCTCAAGTTGGCACACACCCCGTATGCAACAATGATAGAATGTATGCATTCGAGCATGAACTCCGGTGCAACAATCTGCGTTGAATGGGTTGCCGGTTTTAATCCCAACAAAAGCAATACGCGTTCTTCAAACCGTTCAGGCTCATGCAGAATAAGTGATGCTGCATTGTATGCGCCTACTGCACCTGACAGCTTTCCTCGAAGGTTTGCTGCTTTGCTTCTTATGCTCAGGATGCTTTCTCCAATCCGTGCAACATATTCGGACAGTGCAAAGCCAACAGTTATCGGTACTGCGTGTTGTCCATGTGTGCGACCAATCTGTATTGTATCTTTTTCTCTTAATGCGATTGCAATAAGTAATTTTTCAAGCGTGATAACATCTGGAAGTATCACTTTTTCTATGACTTCTTTGATGCGCAATGCTTCTGCAGTGCAAATAATGTCGTGTGATGTACAGGTCAGATGAACAAATGGTTTTGCTTTTTCTGGAACATGTTTTCGTATGCAATTTACTAATGCACGAATATTGTGCTTGATGACTTTTTCTTCTTCATACACTTCTTCAACCGTGACTTGTTCACATGCTTTTCGTATGGTATCAGCAATTTCCTGCGTGCATATATTCTCTCCTGCAAGTGCTTGTGCAACGGCTGCTTCTACCCGTGCCATATATTTTATTGCAGCGCGCTCAGAAAGATATGGCTGGAGCTTTTCGAATATGTCTTGCTTTGCATAATACCGAAAATCCAGCGGCGAAATGGTGTCAAACCTGTCCATTATACTCCTTTAAACTCTGTTTTATCCGTTCGTATGAATGTGGCATCGGCACAAACTTCTTGCCTGTAATCAGTTCATATGCTTGGACGTACCTTCTTGATGTTTCTTGTTTCACTTCTTCCGGAATATTTGGGATTGTGCCATCACCTCTGAATCCACGCTCTGCGAGCCATAATCTCACATACTCTTTGTCTATTTTTCGTTGTTCTTTTCCCTGCTCAAATAATTCGTTGTAGCTGTCAGCAAACCAGAAGCGCGAACTATCAGGCGTGTGAATTTCGTCGATAAGAACGATGTTGCCGTTTTCGTCAGTGCCAAATTCGTATTTTGTATCGACCAAAATAATACCCTGCTTTGCGCAAACTTCCTGCCCTCTTTTGAATAATGCAAAACTGATTCTTGCGAGCTCGTCAAATTGTTTTTCTGTGACTAATTTTCGTTTTAAAATCTCGGCTTTTGAAACTGACTCGTCATGTTCGCCTTTTTCTGCTTTTGTTGATGGTGTCAGGATTGGAGCGACAAACACTTGGTCTTTTTTCATTCCGTCAGGCAGCAGATTGCCACAAAAATTTCTTACTCCTTTCTGGTAATTGTACCACGCAGATGTTGTTGTTGAGCCGGTCACATATGCACGTACGACCATCTCTACCGGAAGTGCAGTGCATTCTTTTACGACCATAACATTTGCATCAGGAATAGAAATTACATGGTTTTTACAAATGTCCTTTGTCTGCTCGAACCAGAACTGTGCCATTTGGTTTAAGACTTGTCCCTTGAACGGGATTGAACACAGAACGCGGTCAAACGCAGACAGTCTGTCGGTTGTGATGATGATGCGCTGTCCGTTTTTTGAATAATTGTCACGAACTTTGCCTTCATATTTTTCTCCTAATCCTGTAAAATCTGTCTTGTCCAGCGTCATGCTCGGATTGCTGAAGACGACATTCTTGTTTCCAGAACTTATCGTTCCAATCTCATATGCTTTTATGCCCTGTTTTTTTATGTATTCCATTGCTTTCTGCTTGTCTTCTTGTGCGACAACAAAAACAAAGCCAATGCCCATGTTAAACACGCGAAACATCTCTTCTTCTGTTATGTTCCCTTCTTTTTGGATAAGCTTGAACAGAGGTAATACGTTCCATGAATCTTTTGTTATTATTGCATCGCAGGTTTCAGGCAAAATTCTGGGTATATTTTCAACTAATCCGCCACCAGTAATGTGTGCCATCCCTTTTATGTCAATGTCATTTTTCCACAGTTCTTGTGCTGCGGGCAGATAACAGGTGTGTATTTGTCGCAAAGCTTCATGTATGGTGCAGCTCAATTCTTCTCTATAATCGTTCAACGACTCACTAAAAATTTTTAATGCAAGTGTATAACCGTTTGTGTGCAACCCATTTGACGCGCACCCAATAATCGCATCTCCCGATGCTATTGTTTGTCCTGTGACGATTTCGTCTTTTTCAACGACGCCGACGATTGCGCCGACAATGTCGTATTCGTCCTTCTTGTAAATGTTCATCTCCGCGATTTCGCCTTTGACCAGCGATGTACCCGTTTGAACACATGCTAAGGACATGCCTTTGAGCAGTTGTTCTATCACTTCTGGGTACACTTTTCCTGTGCCTATGTAATCCAAAAAAAATAATGGT
>DATEAE010000080.1:0-11739 GCA_035288505.1 Candidatus Nanoarchaeia archaeon | reverse complement strand
TCAAAATTGCTGTTGCATGGCACCCCAATAATTGGAGTGGTTACTTTTGCTGCAATTACTCCAGGCAAATGAGCTGCAAGGCCAGCACCTGCGATAATGCCATCATACGTTTGCGACTTTAAAAGCTCGTCAAGTTCGTTGGGCGTCCGATGCGCAGAAATGACGCGTACTTCCGGCGAAAGATTACACTTTTTTAACTCCTCTGCAATTTTGTTGTATACTGGAGCGTCAGAACTGCTGCCGAAAATTACCAGGACTCTTTTCATGTGGTTAAAATTTCTGTTGCTTTCTTTTAAGCTTTTAGCGTCCAGAAACTTATACTCCTGATAATGCTTGTTGCATAATAGTTTTGCTGCCTGTTCCATACTTTGTTTTTCGTCACTCTCGATGTTCCATAACATACTTTTTTCGATATGAGCTACTTCTATCCCCAGACGCTCTTTCAGTGTTTTGAATAAACCATTCGACTGCTCTTTGTCTTTCACTTGAATATAGTTTCCTGGTTCGAGCGTTGTTTTGCAGCGATGCTTGTGTTTATTTGCGATAATGTCTGTGTTCGTTAATTGCTCAAGAACATCTCTATCTGACTGGAATTCGTACATCTCCATTCTTTTGATATTTCTTATCGACAGCTTCATCTTTTGCAAACATTGCAGCGCTGCATCTGCTGTTGTGTCTGGTATTATTAATTCAACAAAGAGTGTTTGCATTCTCGATGTACCTCTTCATACTCTGAAATATTTTTATTCCTGGTGTACCATTGTTTGCACGAGCCCCCGTTTGATGGTCAAATGCGCAGCGTTCAGGATGTGGCATCAATGCAAGGACGTTACCTTTGTCATTTGTAAGTCCTGCGATGTTGTGTAATGAACCATTCGGATTGATTGGAAATTCTTGTTTTTCTTCTCCTTCTGCTGTGCAATATACAACAGCTGCGTACTCTTTTATGTGTTCTTTTATTCGCTCATCTGAAGTTATAAACCGGCCTTCGCCGTGTGCTATTGGAATCTTGAGGATGTCGCCTTCGTTGAACAATGTAAACGCTGTTTTCTTCTTTATCTTGACGAATGTGTGCGTGCAGAAGTAGCCTGACACGAATGGATTCTTGTTTGGAGCAAGCGCAATTTCAGGTTCACTGGTGTTATGAGGAACTAATCCTGCTTCTGTGATGACCTGACAACCGTTGCAAATACCAAGGACAGGCTTGCCCAGTGCTGCTTCTTTTTTTATCTGCTCCAGCATGATGTCGTGTGCTGCGATTGCGCCTGCTCTGATACGGTCTTCGTAACTCCATCCTCCGGGAATAATATATCCGTCGAAGTTGTTGAGTTTTTGATTCCAGCGGACAATTGTTCCGCTCATTCCTGCAGCTTCAACAGCGTGCAATGTTTCTTCTTCACAATTCGTTCCCGGAAACCAGATGATGGCGATGTGTTTCATAGTGTTTGTAATGGGTTATGATTTTGCATAAAATAATAATCTCCTCCATGGCAGCTGACGGTCAAATTCTGCGGAATTCGCCCTGCTTCGTAAAATATTTTTCCACACTGCGCATGGAAAAATCTTCTACACTCCGCCAGCGCCACGGAGATTATTATTTTAAAAACTGTACCTAACGTGTTATTCCACATGTGTTCATAATTCCGTTTAACTATCATCTCAACGCCTCGACAAATCCCGATGTCCATGCTCTTTTGAGCAGCATCATTGGTAGTTGTACGACCTCTTTATTCCTGTGTTTTATGGTTAATTCCTGCTTTGCTGTTGTTTTTCCTATAAAAATAAGTTCTGTTTCATACTTTTTGCAAATGTCCTTTACCTTTTCTTTTGAAATGTCATCAATTTCAAGAACAAAGCCGGGCGTTTCTGCAAAAAGTGTTGCATCTGTTCGTATGTTATCCGTCGTTTCAATCGCTGCGCCAATCGTTCCGTCTGCCTGGCCTCCAAGTATCATCTCTGCGATGCAACTTGTCAATCCACCGTCAGAAATGTCATGACAGCTCAGGACTAAGCTGGCGTTAATCGCGTCTATGACGGCGTACATTGCATTGCGCTGTTCTTTGAAGTCAATGATTGGGATTCTTTTTCCTATTTCGCGTAATGTTTGATAATAAACACTGCCCCCACATTCTTCTTTTCTTTTTCCTATCAGATACAATCCTGTGTTTGTACTTTTCAGCTTCATTGTTATCGCTGTCTGATAGTTTTCAATTTTTCCGAGACAGGCAACAATCGGCGACGAATCAATTGCCACTTTTGTGGACTCGTTGTACAATGACACGTTGCCTGATACAAATGGCACAGGTTCTTCTGTTCCTTTTCTCCATAATTGTCGCGCTGCATCTGCAAGTCCTTTGATGTTTTGAGCAACATCATCAAACTGTTCAGGTTTCTCCGGGTTACCGCCGTTGATGCAATCAGTCAATGCAATCGGGGTTGCGCCTACTGCGGCAACGTTGCGCATCGCTTCTGCGACTGCCAGAACAGCTCCTTGATAGGGGTCAATGCGACAGTATAATGGATTGCAGTCTGTTGACAATGCAACTGCGACTGATTGATTTGGCAGTGGACAAATAACTCCTGCATCTGCTTCTCCGGGACGAATGACTGTATTACCAAGCACTTCGCAGTCATAATGCATGTATGCTTTTGCCTTTGATGCAACATTCGGATGGTTCAAAATTGCGAGAACTTCTTCATTATAATTGTCTTTTTCTTTGATGTCCGGTTCAGAAAAGTTTCGGACTTTTTGCTTACGCGCCCGTGCGTATTGTATTCCTTTTGTTATTTCGTGAATTGGCGCGTCGCATACAACCTTTCCATGATGTGTGAGAATGTATTTGTCGTCTTTTCTCACCTTACCAATGATTGAAGCACATGCCCCCTGAGCAATTGTTACCAATGCAAAATCTTTGTTGTATATATCTAGTACAGTTTGCGTAAAATTGGGTGGAACAACCATCACAAAGCGTTCCTGTGTTTCGCCGCAGGCGATGATAAACGGCGGCAACTCCATTGCTGTGTGCACATTGTCAAGGTTAATGCTTATTCCCTGATTACCTGCAGAACCAAGTTCGGACGTCGCACACATGATGCCACCGGCGCCACAATCCTTGAACCCAATTGTTATTTTTCTTTTGCGCACTTCATCAAATACTTTTGCTGTTGCCCGCAACAATACGTTTTTTAAAAAAGGGTCAGGAACCTGCACTGCGCCTCTGTTACTCTCTTTATCTTCTTCTTTTAAGGTGAGTGATGCAAATGCAGCGCCGCCAAAGCCGCTATTATCGGTTGCCTTGCCGATGACGATAATATCATATCCTTCCGCATTGTCCGGCACACTGCTATGAATTATTTCCGATGCTTTAATAATCCCAAGACACACAACATTGACAAGAACGTTCTCATCAAACGAACTGTTGAAATAGACGTCTCCTGCAATAACAGGAATCCCTAAAGGGTTTCCGTACCCAGCTATACCGTTGATAACTCCGTTGGCGATGTATTTTACTTTCTGTTTGTTTTTTCCATAAGGGTTGCCAAATCGCAGTGGATCTGCCAATGCGATGACTTTTGAGCCCATACAAGCCACGTCACGAATGACTCCTCCTATACCTGTTGCAGCGCCTTCAGATGGAACAACCTGGCTTGGATGGTTGTGACTTTCTTGCTTGAACACGATGCCATATTTTTCTCCATTATATATTCCCAGCTCTATGATTCCGGCGTCTTCTGAGGGTCCCAGAATAACTTCTTTTCCTTCTGTTGGCAGAAGTTTGAGAAGCTGTTTTGTTGACTTATATGAACAATGTTCGCTCCATTCAATGTTAAAAATGTATAACTCTGTCAATGTCGGATTGCGCTGCAATTTCTTTTCTATCAATCGTACTTCATCAATCGTGAGAGAGAGTGCGTTTTTTATTAGAAATTGTTTTAATTCTTCATTGCTTATTTCTGATGTGCGTACAATGTGCTGTTCGTCAATACTAATATCACTTATTTTTACTCTTCTTCCGTTTGGAATGATTTTTCCGGCAGCGTATAATCTTATAGCTTCACACAGCACATCTTGTTCAGCTTTCTGAACGCGTTTTTTTAACGTATCAGCATTGTCATTATCTTCTACTGCAACTGCTTTTTGGAGAATAATTGGACCCTCATCAACCTGTTCTGTCACAATGTGCAGGGTGCAACCTGTTATTTTGCAGCCGCTGTCCAACACTTGCTGGTGTACATCTTTGTCCATCCCGCCCTTGAACGCTGGAAGCAACGATGGGTGAATGTTAAATATTTTATTTTTCCATCGATGGACAAATGACGCTGACACAATTCGCATGTATCCTATCATAAGAATGAGGTCTATGTTTTTTTGTTCAAGAATTTTTGTGACTTGCTCATCAAACTCTTGTTTCTGGTTAATGATTATTGCGGGTATTCCATGTTTTTCAGCTCGTTCGATAGCTCCGCAGTGCTTGTTGCATATAACCACTTTTATTTCTGCAGGCAAACTCTTGTCATCTATCATTGCTTGCATGTCTGTTCCGTTCGATGAACTCATCACTGCAATGTTTATTTTACTCATGAACCCTCTTTGCAGCGAGCAGCGTGTTTTGCAACAGCATGGCGATTGTCATTGGTCCAATACCGCCTGGCACTGGTGTGTATGCTGCCGATTTTTGTTTCGCTTCGTCTGAAACATCTCCCGTTATCTTTCCATTGATTCGATTTATCCCCACGTCAATAATTATTGTCTTTTTTGTTATCATGTCTGGCGTAATTGTATTTATTCTGCCGGTTGCAACAACAAGAATATCTGCTTTTTTTGTGTGCTCTGCAATCGACTTTGTTTTTGAGTGGCAGATGGTCACTGTTGCATCTGCGTTCAGGAGAAGCGATGCAAGTGGCTTGCTGACCGTTACACTTCTTCCGACAATAACAACATGTTTTCCCGCGACTGTAATATTATAATAGTTGAGCAGCTCGAGAATGCCTTTTGGAGTGCACGCAACAAACAATGGTTTTCCGAGGACAAGCAAGCCTCTGTTCAGCGGATGAAAGCCGTCCACGTCTTTGTTCAGGTCAATTTTTTCAATAATCTGTTGCTCATCTAAATGCTTGGGAAGAGGAAGCTGGAGAAGGATTCCATGTATTTTTTCATCTCTGTTCAGTTCGTCTATGATTGTTAAAAGTTTTTGTTCAGAACAGTTCTCCTGTAACCCGATTGTTTTCGTGAAGAAGCCACACTCCGTGCATGCTGCAATTTTTCTCGATACATATATCTTTGATGCTGGATTGTTGCCAATAATGATTGCCGCAAGTCCCGGTTTTATTCCTAACAACTGTACCTCTTTCTTTATTTGCTCTTCTATTTTTTGAGCACAGCTTTTGCCCTCAAGTATTTTTGCCATAAACCTCCTCTTCGGTAATTACTTTATCCATTGCTATGTCCGTCGTGTCAGTAAAAATGCTTTCGACCATTTGGAAACTGTATGCTAATCCAACCTTTGGCTTTTTTGTCGTACTTAAAAGCTTGTCATAATACCCCTGTCCATATCCTATGCGTGAGCCTTTGCTGTCAAATGCAATGCCAGGAACGATGAATATATCGACCTGTTCTGGTTGAATTAACAGCATTTTTTTTGGTTCGAGTATATCGTACGTGCTTTTTTTTGTATCATTTAAGTCGTTGATTAGGGATAGAACGATTTGTTTACTCTTTACGTCTGTGACTGGTACAACGACCTTTTTCTTTCCTTCCTTAAAAATTTTTTTCACTAGCTCATGCGTTTCAACTTCAGAACCTTTTGATAGATATATACAAATTGTTTTTGCTTTCATGAATTCTTTCTGTTTCTGAAGTGCTTCTGCTATCTGAACGTTTTTTTCTTCCCGTAATCTCTTGTCGTGTGTGTCACGCAATGCACGTATCTGTTCCCTTATTTCGTTTTTATCTTTCATGCGAGCTGTGTTATTGTGCGAAGTGATTTCATGTGATCAATTCGCTTTTGGATAAGTTCAGTAGTTCCGATGTCTTTGCGGTGAAACACTTTTCCTTGAACTTGTGTTGCTGTGTGTTCTGCACTCTGTTCGGCTTCTTCTATCGTATTCCCTATGCCAAGACATGCAACTGCACGCGAACCTGTCATGTATAATCCTTCGTATCTGTCATCGACCGTTGCTGTGTATATTTTTGTATTTGACATTATTTTCTTTGGAAGCACTATTCTTTCGTTTTTTACGGGATTATCGGGATAGCCTTCGGGCACAATGTATTTGCATACGGTCGCTTTGCGTTCAAACTCAATGTCGAGGCTTCCAAGAGTACCCTCAATCATGGCTGTGAAAATATTTAGAATGTCTGTTTTGAGAATGGAGAGTATGTTCAATGATTCCGGGTCTCCAAACCGTGCGTTGTATTCTATAATTTGAATGCCTTGTGCCGTTGCTATAAATCCACCATACAGAATTCCTCTGTATGGTTGCTGTATCTCCTGCTGAAGCGCGGTGATGACTTCTTCGTTCAGTCGATGCGCTTGTTTGACATCCTGTGCTGTCAGAAAAGGGAGACTGTGATCTGGCATCGAGTAGGAACCCATTCCACCTGTATTTGCGCCCTCATCATTTTCATGTGCGCGCTTATGGTCCTGAACAAGTGGCATATGTCGCAGTGTATTTCCATCGCTGAAACTCATCAACGAAAATTCCTGTCCTATCAATTTTTCTTCGATGACGACACGTCCCTCTTTTTTAATACACTCTTCGGCATAGAGCAACGCTTCTTCTTTTGTCTTGAGGTGCTCTTCGCTTAGCTTTACACCTTTGCCACTGCGCAAACCATCTGCTTTGATGACATACTGGTCCAGTTTGCTCAACCATTCAGCTGCTTCGGAAACTGATGTGCATGTTTTGTGCAGTGGGCTTGCATGAATATCATATTTTTCTAAGAGGTGGCGAGTAAAAGCTTTGCTCGTTTCAATCTGTGCTGCAATTTTTGTTGGACCGATTACTTGAATCCCTTTTTCCTGCAATGCATCTGTAACTCCTGCTGCCAATGGCGCCTCGGGTCCTATAATCGCTATCGTTGCTTTTACTTTGTCCGCGAATGCGCAAATGGCAGCTTTATCTGTGATGTCGCCTGTAAAAGAACTATCTGAACAATCGAGCATGCCAGGATTGCGCGAACCCATGAAGCAGTGCAATCTTGGCTTTTGTTTGCTGTTTTTTATTGCTTCCGCAAGTGCATGTTCACGTGCGCCGTTTCCAATCAGAAGAACGTTGACCCCCACATCTGGAGTTTGGAGGGGCATTCTTATAAAGATTTAGCTTGCACTTTATGATTTCAGCGTGTTTTACGTTACGTCGCTTTCTCTTCCTCTTCTGCGGAATAGTTTGGCACCGCTGTCTTGCTGATGATAAAGACGTCGCCCACAGATTTCACCAATTGATGCGGAACGATGACGCCTTTTGCACTTCCGAGCACTTTTGTGAGAAATGAGTTTTTTGTTGCTTTTATCTTCCATCCAAATGTTTTGTTTGCGGTTAAAATACCGTCTTCAACATCACCGAAATAATCACCGCTGTCGGTAAAGACTTTCATATCGTACGTTTCTGACATCTTTTTGAGCTTCAACATAGGGTTCACCTCGAATACATAGCCGCACATCTCGTGCTATTTAAAATTTTCGAGCATAAAGTTAAAAATCGATGGACTTTTACTTTGTGATGGCAGAATTCATCATTATTGGAACGTCGCACATTTCACGCGAAAGCGTTTCGCTGATTGCTAAAGTTATCGAAGAAAAGAAGCCCGATTTCGTTGCGGTTGAGCTTGATGTGAGGCGTCTTCATGCGCTTCTGACGCATCAGAAAGGAAGCCTTCACATTCGTGACGTCTTTCGTGTTGGATTCAAAGGATTTCTCTTTGCTGTTATTGGGTCGTTGGTGCAGCGAAAGTTAGGGAAGATTGTTGGTCTGGAGCCTGGTTCTGATATGCTTCAGGCTGTCCGAATGGCTCAACGTCATGGTATTCAGTTGTTCTTGATTGATCAGGATATTGAAGTGACATTGCGACGCTTTTCACAAGCATTCAGTTGGAAAGAAAAGTTCCGCTTTATCGCAGATATGGTTAAAGGTTTACTGTTTCCTCGTGCCGAGCTGAAAAAGTATGGGTTGGGTGACATCGATTTGAGAAAAGTGCCACCCGCTCAGCTTGTTGATACGCTTATTGGACAGCTCAAAGTGCGTTATCCTAACCTTTATCAGGTGCTCATTGCAGAACGAAATGCGTATATGATTAAGAAATTGAAGAGGATTGGTGTGGATAAGCCCGACGCTCGTGTTGTTGTTGTGGTGGGCGCTGGACACCAGAGGGAATTGGAGAAGGCGCTGGCATAGGCTTTTTTGGCGGTTGAACTTTTTAGTAGTCCTGTCACTTACAAAATTGCCAATGTTGCAAAGTTTCCATTATTTGTGCTTATTATCCATCCGTTAGGAGCCATCTTATATTTTCCTTTACTTAGGTAAATTTTGAGTTCCTCCAATTGTACTGCTTTTATTACCCATAGCTCTACGAGGTTACCAACTTTCTCAACAAAAAACGATGTGCCTCGAGCCAATGAAATTCTTGCGGTTATATCACTCCCTCTTGCCGAAAGCGTCAAAATCCCACCCTTTCTGAGTACTATTTCTTCTCGTCCTCTTGTATTATGGCTATCAAATATTACTTTAAATCTCATTAGTGCGTCTTTATCCATTTTTTACACCTCTTTTGTCTACCATTCCTCGTTGGCATTTAAATTTTATCCACCAATATCGGCGTTACGAAAGGAAGAAAAAACAAAACGTACGTATTTTTTTCGCTTTCCTTCTGCTCCAACGACCACTTACCAATTGCGAAGCTTTTGCAACACATTGAAGTTGACATTATCTCTACACACTGACAACAGCTTTAAAAATCCTGAGGTAATCATTTCTTTATGGTGTTTTTTGAAGAGCGTGATAGAATTAAACGTTTTTTTGCTTTTTCGCACACTGAAATAAAAGATTTAGCTATTGCGACTGTTGTTCTCGGCTTCGTTTTTTCGTTCCGCGACTGGGGAAGTGGTGGCGTAGACATCCTTGTCGGTGTACGACACTTTTTGACCACTGTTATCCTCGCTGCATTATCGTTGTTCGTTCATGAATCTGCACATCGTATCATGGCTCTTTTAATCGGCTATAAAGCTGAGTTCAAGCTCTGGTGGGGCGGATTACTGGCAAGTCTCATTCTTGTCTTTATATCGAATGGACGTATTCCTTTGGCATTGCCTGGTGGTGTTGTTAATGCTATTTTGATCCGTCAGCGCCTTGGAGAGTTTCGTTACGGTCTCAATTATTGGGAAAATGGATTAATCGCCTTGTATGGACCGCTTGCAAATCTTGCGCTTGCGTTTGTTGCTAAAGTGTTTCTTAACTTTTTTCCTGACAGTTTTCTTTTTGAAAAATTGTTGTTTCTCAATATTGTGATGGCTATCTGTACGATGTTACCCATTCCTCCGCTCGATGGCATGTCAACCTTCTGGGGAAGTCGCGTTGTTTTTGTCCTCGCTTTTGTTGGAATACTCACCAGTGGAGTTTTGATTTATTTCTATGGCATCGGACTCGCGATTCTTGGAGGCATCTTATTTATGTTTGTCGGAACCATTTTATACTATCTTGCATTTGAACAGGAACCATAATGATAACGCGCGAAACATTATTATTTGAGCATTGGCCGGAGACGTTGGCAGCGGCGCTACTACTTGTTGGCTTTTTTATCGCACTTATTATTCGAAGCCCCTTTATGCATTATCTCGTTATTTCTATTGCAGGATTACTCTGTGGTCGTGTTTTATACGACAAACATCTTCGGCAGCCAATTTTTCCTTTCGTACTCATTGTAACAGGGTTCTTTTTGGGATATATGCTTGGTGCGGTATCAGCGAGCAAATTAATGGTGTTGGTGCTGTTTTTAGTAGGATTAACGGTGTCTTATCAGGCTCATAAGAGAGGCTATGTTGGGTTCTTTAAGAGTGCGGGATTTATAAGATAGGGCTGAAGTTATATATACCAGTTTACCACTTTTCCCTCTATGGTATCTGATGAAGAGTTTGGTTCATTACTTGCAGAATATGAAGGTTTTCGTGACACGCTCATGGATGAAATAGCCAAGCTTCGTGAAGAAATTGAAAATATTAAAGAAGACCTTAAAGACATCCGCAAAGTGATTGAGGACGAGCAGTAACATTCTTTTATATAAGAGCGTTGCACACTTTATTCATGCTTGTTGACTTTGAACCTCGTCTCTATCAGCAGACCATTCTCGCAACTGCATCCCGAAAAAACACACTCGTTGTTTTGCCTACGGGGTTGGGAAAGACTGCGATTGGATTTATGCTTGCTGCACAACGCTTTCACCAATACCCACAGTCAAAAATATTATTTCTTGCGCCCACAAAACCGCTTGCGGAGCAGCATTTGCGTACCTTTCAGAAGCATCTCGCTCTTGATAAAGAAAAATACGCACTTTTCACCGGTGCAGTTTCTCCTGACAAGCGTGCGGAACTGTGGAAGACTGCGCAGGTCATCATCGGCACGCCTCAGGGCATTGAAAATGATGTCTTAGGTGACAAGATTGCCCTTGAAGCTGTTAGTTTACTCGTCTTTGACGAGGCTCATCATGCAACGGGCGACTACAGCTATTGTTTTATTGCTCAACAATATCTCAAGAAAGCACAGTTTCCTCGCATTCTTGGATTGACAGCTTCTCCGGGCAGCGATGCAGAAAAAATAAAAGAAGTGTGCAAAAATCTGCATATCGAAGCAGTTGAAATCCGAACTCCTGATGAAGCGGATGTTGTTCCTTATATTCAGGATACAACCACCGAGTGGGTTGGCGTTGATTTACCTGCGTCATTTTCAGAGATTTTAACAGGTCTCAAAGATTGCTATCTTTCTCGTCTGCGTCAAATCAAGCAATACGGGTATCTGAATTCTGTTGATATGAAAAAGCGCGAACTTCTCGAGCTGCAGCGACAATTGTTCTCTGAAGCACAGGGAAATAAAGACGCAGCGATACTGCATTCGGTTTCCTTGCTCGCAGGAGCGTTAAAAATAGAACACGCAATCGAACTTATTGAAACACAAGGCATTGCTCCGCTGTATGCGTATCTGCAAAAAATCGAGGTCGAAGCACGCGAAGGCAAAAGCAAAGCCGTTCAATCTCTTGTAAATGATGTCAGTTTCAAATCTGCGTTCATCAAAGCTGCACAGTTTTATGAAGTGGGTATCCAGCATCCCAAGCTGGTCAAACTTGTTGACATTGTTGAAAAAGAGATTGCGTCGGTAAAGAAATTGTTGATATTTACACAATACCGCGATTCTGCAACGGCAGCTGTTGCCGCACTGAGCAAATTGTCTGGTGTCAACGCGCAGATTTTTGTCGGGCAGACCAAAAAAGGAGAAACAGGCATGAGCCAAAAGCAGCAAAAAGAGCTGATGGAACGTTTCCACGCCGGAGAATTTAATATTCTTGTTTGCACAAGTGTTGGAGAAGAAGGGCTCGACATTCCTGAAGTTGATTTAGTTATTTTTTATGAGCCCATTCCAAGCGCTATTCGTCATATCCAACGCAGAGGACGAACAGGACGGCACGATATCGGCAAAGTGATTGTGCTCATGGCAAACAATACCCGCGATGTTCGCTATCGTTGGGTTGCGCAT
>DATEAE010000079.1:0-4097 GCA_035288505.1 Candidatus Nanoarchaeia archaeon | reverse complement strand
AAGGTCACATGACACGCCAAACGGGTGGTGTCGGGTTGGGTTTAGCGATTGTCAAGAATATCGTTGAACTTCATAACGGACAAATCTCTGTTGCTTCAGAACTGGGAAAAGGAACGACGTTCACCATTGTATTGCCATTATAATTCCGTATCCTATTAAACATCCTATAGTCAAAAAAGGCATTGCTGGATAAAACGTATCTTTCTTTCCTTTGAGCAGCAGTAATGCAAGAGCGATTGTTGTTGTGACAGGGATAATGAATGCTATTGCACCAAGCTGCGCAAAAAGTGTTCCGGTGAATAGTAAAGGAAATGCAATGTCGCCGCCACCCAAGACCGCGGATTTTGTTTCTAACTTTTTCTTTTCTGTTTTTTTATACGGTACATAAAATCCTGCAAACATGTTGTTGCTCGACTGAAATTTTGCCATTGCAATCATGTGTTTGCTTTTCCATACGGCGTACATGTCGTATAAAGAGATAACGATGAGAAGCATGACTGCAGCAAAAATATTGAGAATAGGAACAAAAATCGCTGCTAAACCGCCGTAGATGAATAACTCACTGAGATTGTGGATGATGATGTTTGAGCGGAGCAATTTCCATGCTGCGACGATGATTGCGCTTGCGATTGCTATTGATGTTGGAATAAATGCGTTGAATGCGATGATGAGAGAGATGAGCACGGCGAGAAAATACCATAGTTTCCATATCAGCTTCAGGTTGTATTTTATCAAAATAAGAAGAATGATTGTGCCGATGAGAACGGCTAATGTTATGTAAATGAATGAGTATTGCGGTTGCACTGGCGGACGTTCAATGCCTAAGGGCAGCTTTTCAAATGTTGTTGTTCCTGTTTCTGCTGTTTTTTGGACGTCGATGTAGTTCTGGATTATTACTAAACCGAGAAGCTGGGCGAGAAGGAATATTGAGATGAGAAGAATGGTGATTTTTATTGTGTGCTTCATGTGATTGGAATTTTTTCTATGTTTTTAAAGATGCTGGAAATCTATATAAGTTCGTTCTTTTCTTTCTAACGTATGGCTTCACAAATCCACGCAGCACACATCCTTGTCAAGACAGAGCAGGAAGCATTTGTTGTTCTCTATGATTTGGGCACAGGCAAAGATTTTGGTGATGTCGCGAAGGCAAAGTCAATTTGTCCATCTGCGAAGAAAGGCGGCGATTTGGGTTGGTTTTCGCGCGGTAAAATGATCAAAGAGTTTGAGACTGTGGCGTTTGCATTGAAAACGGGCGAATTGTCCAAACCCGTAAAAACACAATTTGGATGGCATGTTATCAAAGTACTCGAAACTGGGTAGCTCGTCGTTTGGGCAGAAGGAAAAACGAGAAAATATGTAAAAAGGTTTATTTTTTTCTTTCTGTCAGGAACCACCAGTATCAAGCCACCCGTCTATAGCTACCGAAAGGAGCGATGACTGATGGTTCCTGAACATGCTCAGAAACTTTCACCACCAGTGTGACACTTGGAAAGTTTCTGACATTTCGTAACGGCATGAATCACTCTTCTACGAAATCATTTTAAACCTCTTCATAATCTCATTCTCATGCACAAAGTAACTCCTTGGGAAGTCAAAGGCACTATTGATTATGATGCTCTTATCAAAGAGTTTGGCATTTCTCCCATTGATGAAGCACTTTTGAAAAGAATAAAGAAGCACACCGGTGAACTTCATCATCTCTTGCGTCGTGGCATTTTTTTTGCACATCGTGATCTTGGTCTAGTCCTTGATGAATATGAAAAAGGCAACAAGTTCTTTCTCTATACAGGCAGAGCTCCCTCAGGACCAGTTCATCTTGGGCATCTTGTGCCGTGGATGTTCACCAAATGGCTGCAGGACAAGTTTGATGTCGAGCTGTATTTCCAATTTCCTGACGAAGAAAAATTTCTGTTTAAGCAAAACCTTGAATGGGAAGACGGACAGCGTTATCTCGAAGAGAACATGCTCGATGTTATCGCTCTCGGATTTAAACCAAACAAGACAAAATTTCTTGTTGATACAAAGCATGCTAATCTGATGTATCCTGAAGCAGTGAAAGTTGCAAAACGAATTACATTTTCAACAGTGAAAGCTGTTTTTGGAATGACTAATGACACCAATATCGGCTCTATTTTTTATACCGCGATGCAAGCGGTGCCTGCGTTTTTACCCTCTGTGTTGAAGAAGAAAAAGATGCCCTGTCTTATTCCTCATGCCGTTGATCAAGACCCTCACTTTCGAGTCTCTCGTGATGTCATTCCTAAACTGGGCTATATGAAACCGGCAAGCATTCAGTGCAGATTTTTGCCCGGTTTACAGGGAATGGACGCAGGTAAAATGTCTGCATCGGAAGAATCAACTGCTATATTTACGACCGATAGTCCTGAAGCTGTGCGCACCAAAATAATGAAATACGCCTTTTCAGGAGGCCAGCCAACAGTCGAAGAACATCGCAAAAAAGGAGGCAATGCAGCCATTGACGTTTCCTATCAGTGGCTCGTGTTCTTTGAAGAAGATGATAAAAAACTCCGAAAAATATATGACGATTATACGTCTGGAAAGCTTTTGACTGGCGAGCTTAAACAGATGCTTGTGGAAAAGTTAAATGCATTCCTCAAAGAACATCAGAAGAAAAGGGAACAGGCGAAAAAAATTGTGGATAAATATTTGTTGTGAGTCAGTATTTTAGTATTCTCAATCCATCAATTCTTGCGAAATGAGCGTCGCGTGTAACAAGTGTTTCTCCGTGTGTGAGTGTCGTGGCTGCGATTTGGATGTCTTCGGTATCAATGATTGTGTTCTTTTGTTCCAGCTCGAACTCTACCTCTGCTGCACGTTTCGCACTTCTCGTTCCAAATGAGATGATTGTTGCTCCATTCATAAAGCCTTCAATGCGCCGCTTTTCCATTTGGTGTGCTTTTGCCTTGAGCGCACCGAGCCACAACTCTGAAATTGTAGGAGCTGCTATGAAAAATTGCTCGTTTTTGTATTCTAATTCGTCAAATATCTTTATCGCAGGCTCTTTGCTTCGTAATAAATCTATAATGAAACACGTATCCAAAATTACCATTTATTCCTTGAATGCCTTGATAACTGCATCCATCCTCTTTCTGTGCACTTCTGCGTGCTTTTGTCTTGATTCTTTTATGGCTTTTTCCATCTTCTCAGCAGTAGCTTCAGAGATGCAACCAATAAATTCCCTCAACGAACGTTTTCCTGCAACTCGCACAATAACATCGCTAAAGCTTTCACGAGGCTCTTTGAGCGTCTTTAACGTATCATAAGCATGTGTCGTAATGGTAATTGTTTTTACAGCCATACTAAACATAGATGTGTTTATTTATTTAAATGTTACTCAGTTCATTCTTGCGCTGCATATACCCGAAGTGTTTAAAAAGCATCAAAGAATGTTCTCTCACAAGAGGTGGTCGTATATGTGGAAAGGCTGGAAAGCTGCGCCGTTAACTTCGTCATTCATGTTTGCATCAATCGTTGGTTTTGCAATCGCTGCAATCTGGATTATGCCGCAAAGTTTGAGCTGGGGATTTACGTTTCTTGTGCTGTTTTCGACGATGTTCATCGCATCAGTCATCAGCATGACGCACGCACCGATAAAAGACTTAACTGTTCTTGAGCGGCGACGTCGTTAGACGGTTTTTGTTTTCGGTAATCGCAGTTGGAGAACTGCCGCCATGCCAGGTGATACGTGGGCGGACTTTAATGGCGAACACACGCTCGTTGTCGTCGTCAAATACAACGGCACTTCCTGTTGTTCGTGGCAATTCTGCAAGCTGCTCATTTAAACCTTCATGCATGTATGTTTGTGTGAGCTGTTCAAGCGCGTGGACATCGATTTGTGCAGTCAAACGGTGAGCAATCACAATATCACTTTGTGTCATCACATCAGAATGAATCTTGCCGGGCTGCTGTGACGCTAATACCAAGCTAATGCCGGGCTGACGACCTTCACGCATGATGGTAACTAATGCATCAGTTGCTGCGGTCTTGCCATCTCGTGGTAGCATCTCGTGTGCTTCGTCCACAATAAGCCATACCAATGGTTCTTCTAATGTTTCTTTGCCGTCTTTTGAAAAGTA
>DATEAE010000078.1:0-12187 GCA_035288505.1 Candidatus Nanoarchaeia archaeon | reverse complement strand
AAGATTTCTCAATTATATCTTGTAGGCATAGATACTGAATGTTGCGTTTTTAAAACTGCAGTCGATGCTTTTGAGAAAGGGTACGAGCCGTTTCTTCTCGCTTCTTACTGCGCAAGCCATGAATCACGTAAATTTCATACTATGGGAGTTGCTATGTTCGGACGGTTGATAACTCCCAAGAACATCATCAAGTGATTCTTCTGAGTCACTGGACAGCTTAAATTTCTGAAAATAAGCTCAAAAAGCCACTGGACAAGCCACTGGACAGCTTAAATTTTCAAAAATAAGCTCAAAAAGCCACTGGACATTTTTTCGGACGTGCGCGTGAGGTATATAAAGCGTTGTTGCCCGTATTACTGTTGGAGTTAGTGAGTCTCGGCTTACTGACTCCGCCCCCATGCTCTACTTGAGCATTGAAACAAAATCTGAAATACGAAGGGGGGAGGGAGAACATGAAAACAAGTATAAGTAGCGCGCAGGCGCAAAAAGTAAATCTGCCGGAAAAGAAGTTCCGTGCAGGCGGCATCAGTGCAACCGTATGGAAAAACACGGGACACAGCGCAAAGGGAGAAAGTGTCGAGTACAGAACTATTTCTCTTGAACGTGCGTATAAAGATGCAGCAGGAGCATGGCAGCACACGACATCGTTGCGGTTGAATGACTTGCCGCGCGCATGTGTTGCGTTGCAAAAAGCGTACGAATTTCTTGTTTTGAGAGAGCAGGATGTGGTGGTGTCATAACCATCGCTCTATAACAAACATTATATAAGAGGTGACTGTGATGAAAAAGATTGTCGTAACAAATGGTTCGAGTGAAGAGGTTGAATTTGAGGATATGGAAGTAAGTCCATCTGAAGGTGCATTGAAGCTTGTTGATTTGCCCGGTGTAGGCGCAGCGACAGCTGAACGGCTTGATGGAGCGGGATATTCTGACCTTGTGAGTATTGCGGTTGCAAGTCCCTCTGAGCTTGTTGAAGTTGCGGGTATGACTGAAGCAACGGCACGCAAAATCATCAAGGCAGCGCGTGATAGCTTAAACATGGGCTTTCAAACTGGAGAAGAATTACTTCAAAAGCGTTTGGCGATTTTACGCATTTCAACAGGATGCAACGCTATCGATGTAATGATGGGCGGTGGCTATGAAACGGGCGCCATTTACGAGTGCTTTGGTGAATATGGCAGCGGCAAAACACAGATTGGCCACTCGCTTGCAGTCCAGCAATTCAAAAAGGACCCTGATGGAATTACTGTCTATGTTGATACCGAAAATACCTTTCGTCCAGAGCGTATCGAACAACTTGCCAAAGGTGCTGGGGTAGACCCACAAGCAGCGTTAAGAAGTATTCGCATTGCGCGCGCGTATAACAGCGACCACCAAATGTTGCTTGTTGAAAAAGTCGATGAGCTTATCAGCAAACAGAATATGAAAGTTAAACTCGTTGTTGTGGATAGCTTAACAGCACATTTCCGCGCGGAATTTGTAGGACGCGGAACGTTGGCGGAACGGCAGCAGAAGCTGAACAAGCACATGCATACGTTGCTTCGTCTTGCAGACAAGAATAATCTCTGCGTGTATGTCACGAATCAAGTCATGTCAAAGCCTGACCAGTTTTTTGGTGACCCGACGACTGCGATTGGAGGGCATATTGTTGCACACGCAAGCACTTATCGCCTTTATCTGCGCAAAGGAAAGAAAGGGAGCAGAGTAGCCAAGCTTGTGGACAGTCCTTCATTGCCAGAGCAGGAAGTTGCGTTCATCGTGACTCAGGATGCACTTGTTGACTTTGCTTAATTTTGTTTTTTTTAACAAAGCATTTAAACCCATTTGCCCTATAACTCTTAAAAACAGTATGGAGGTCAATTATGCAAGATATGAGTGCTCCCGTCAAGGTGGGAGATGAATTACAAGTTACTATCGATGCAGTTGGTGCAAAAGGAGATGGAATTGCTCGTGTGAAGGGATTTGTCCTTTTTGTTTCAGGCACGAGGCAGGGCGATGTTGTTACGGTTCGAATAACACGCGTCTTACAAAATGTTGGTTTTGCGGATGTTGTCCGTAAAGAAAAGAAGTCGGAATCGGTTGAAGTACAAAAAGAACCTGAGCCCGAACCGACGTATGAAGATACTGAGACTTTTGGGGAGGACTAATTTTTCCATTTTTATTGGATATGCGCTTATTTGTTGGTGTTTCACTTCCTGAGGAATTACGAAAGTGTTGTGCATTGCTTCAAAAAGAGCTGCCGCGACAATTACGGTTTGTTTCTGTTGAACAGCTTCACTTTACCCTGAAGTTTCTTGGTGAGCAGCACGATGCGGAGCTTATTGTTAAAATTCTTGATAAAGTTGCTTTGCGTCATCAGGCTTTTACTGTTAAGCTTCATGGCGTTGGAGCGTTTCCAAGCGAGCATAAACCACATGTTGTGTGGATAGGGACGAAAAGCTCTGAGCTTGTTGCTCTTTCTGAAGATGTGCAGAAGAAGCTTGCAGATTTTCGTAAAGAAGACCATCAAAGCATTGTACCTCATTTGACGATTGCACGTGTGTCTGAAAAGGTGAAACTTGATATTGACAAATGGAAAGACGCTTCTTTCGGAGAGTTTCTTGTTTCTTCTTTTGTGCTTTATGAAAGCGTGCTTACCTCTCAAGGTTCGATGTATAGGATAGTGAAAGAGTTTGGGTTGCGTTTGTAGATAATATTGGCGTCCTAGTCCCTGCCGTTACGAAAGGAAGAAAAAATAATACGTTACGTACTTTTTCGCCTTCCTTCTGCTCCAATGATTACGACTAATTGTTCTCCTCTCTTATTCCCGCCGACAGTTTTATAAACAACCCTCTTTCTTAAGCTCATAAAGCCCCATTGTCAGGTTAGCCGAAAGGGACTGGCAATACACTGCAGGGCGATAATACGCAGTTCACTTCTGAACTGAATAAACCTATGACCGAACAAAACGAAGATTTTTTGGTACCGACTGTACATTACTTGAAAAGCGGGATTCATATCGGCACAAAGTTCAAGACGAAGTATATGCAGAAGTTCATTTACAAGACGCGTCCTGATGGTTTATCTGTTCTTAATATTCAAAAAATAGATGAGCGTATTCGGCACGTTTCACGTATGCTTGCTCAGTATGAGCCACAAGACATTCTTGTTGTCAGCAGACGTGAAAATGGCGTATCCGCACTTAAACTTTTTCAGAAGCTGACCGGAGTCCCTGTCATCGTTGGTCGATATCCACCAGGAATGATGACCAATATCAATCTCAGCACATTTATCGAACCAAAATTGCTTCTTGCCACGGATGCATGGCCTGATAGAAATGCAGTCATGGATGCAAACAAGATTGGCATTCCTGTTATCGCATTATGTGACACGAACAACCAGACCAATTTTGTTGACCTTGCTTTGCCTTGCAATAACAAAGGAAAAAAATCGTTAGGATTGTTGTTCTATCTTCTTACGGTCGGCTACCTTAAAGAGAGAGGCAAAATAAAATCTGCAGAAGAGCTTGGCGTTCCTCTCGAAGACTTTACAGAGAAGTAATTCCTTTTTCCGTTATACAAAATTCTTTTCGTTGTCCTGAACATAAGGCTACTCTTTTTGTTCCCTCTATCTGCAATTCTATCACACATTTGCTCGCATTCTTCACCATCTTTTCTGTGACCATCCTGTTTTTTCCGGTGTCCATATCGGTATAAACCTGTGCCGTCAGAATAATGGGAATATTATGAAATCGCGCGCAAGATACAAGCTGAGCGATATGCCTTTTCAGTATCATATTAGCTTGCTTTGTTTTTTCCAGTCTATATAATCCGCTCAAACTATCGACAACGACCAGTCCAAGATTTCTGAGGCTGCTCATCTTTTTTACTATTGCTTCCTGCTCATTGAATGTTTTTGGTGTAAAGAGAATCACGTTTGGAAGCACTTTGTTTGCGTACTTTGTTATCTGTTGTAGCCGCTCGATGGAAAATCGCGACTCGGTGTCGATGTACACTATTTTTTTTCCTCTGCCTGCTGTTCTTATCAACGCAAGCATGCACGCATTTGTTTTTCCTGCACCTGCTGGACCAAAAATCGTCGTGATTGCGCCAACCTCGTATCCTCCGATGAGTTCGTCAAACATGTCAGAGCCGGTCGGATTTTTTTCCATTTGTTGCTGAGCTTATCGGTCTTAATAAATGTTAGTTACTCTTTTAAACCGAACGGGCATCGTTCCATCATGAGGGAACGTTTGCTTATATCGTTGCTATTTGCAGCTCTGTTTGGGGTTCGTCTCATCGTTAGCTTCAGCAGTCCAGAGTTCTCACCCGATGCTTATTTTCACATCCGCATGATTGAGTATATCGCTGATCACGGCGTGCCAATGACCTATGACTCTTTGTCTTATGGTGGTCGCGCACTTCAGTTTTCTCCACTGTTTCATTACGTGCTTGCAATCTTTTCCTGGTTTTTGCCCCTCGATGTTGTGCTGCGTTTTTTTCCACAGCTCTTTATCTCATCGCTGACACTTATTGTTTTTATCATCACCCACAAATTAACCCAGAATGGTAGTGCTTCACTGTTCAGCGCGTCGCTTGCTGCGGTTGTTCCCGTTTTTTTCCGTGATTTCTATTCTTTATCTCCTTTATCATTAACGTTGCCTCTCATTTTCTTGTCGCTCTATGTCTTCTTACATATAGAAAAAAAACTTTACGACCTCCATTTTATTCTTCTCGTGGCTGCGGCTTCGCTTACTCATCCATTAAGCATTGTGCTCGTGATTGCTTTGTTGGGATATCTGCTCATTTGCACGCTGGAAAAAATGGAGCTCGCCAGAAGTGAGATTGAATTGCTGCTTTTTTCGACTTTTCTTTTTATCTGGATTCAGTTTCTTCTGTACAAAAAGCCCCTTCTTCTCGTGGGCATCGGAGGACTTATTGCGACATACTCGACTTTGCCCGTGCCTGATATTTTTCTGTCCCTTGGTATCATACCCATGATTGGTGGAATACTCTGCATGTACAAATATCTGTTTCGCTCAAAAATAAAAGAGCTTACCATGTATATCGCATTGAGCATTGGCGTTGCTCTTTTACTGGCAGTTAGATTGCTTCCCGCAGAGCCCGGATTCATGTTTCTTGGCATTTCATTGAGCATACTGACCGGACAGTCTTTCGTTTTTGTCCAGCGTTACATCCACAAAACAAGGCTTGCACATTATTCTTCAATCTCCGTTGCGTTACTCTTTTTACTCCTCATCCCTCTGATGGTTCTTCCTGCTATCACCTATATGCGTGATGCGCCGCTGCTCGATGAAAATGTGGCTTTAGCTCTTGAATGGATACATCAGAATACTCCTGCTGAAAGTACTGTTCTTGCACCCATTGAATTCGGTCACGCAATCACTTCAATCGCACAGAGAAGTAATGTTGCTGATACTAACCTTCTTCTTGCACCTTCACGTTCCGGTGATGTTCAACGTCTGTACGGAACGCCACTTCCGACGGAAGCCGTGAAACTATTTACAACCTTGAGCATCGATTACATTGTTGTGTCGGGCGAATATGAACTTGCCACTTCATTGGAATGTTTGCGACTGGTATTCCCTTTTGATGTGCGCGTTAGTACTTTATTACTCCCGGATGACGTTCGCATTTATCATTCGTTGTGTAAACTGGAGGTCATCTGATGCGAATTAAACACTATCTCACTCTTGGAAGCATCGCTCTTGTTGTTCTTCTTCTTCCTTTTTTACTTCGTTTCTATCAGAACAAGACGATTGCAGGTGGCCTGAGCTACTTTTATCTTTCTGCGTTTCCATCACTGTTCCCTTTTTCATTTGCGTACCAATGGCTCATCAGCATTACACTCACACTTCTTTTCCTGCTGCTTGTCTTGTTTATCGTTCACTCGTGTAACGTTTCTGCGGAAAAAGAATTTATCATTATGCTGTTTATGATTGCAACTCCAACGACACTTTATCTTTCATCGCAGCCAACTGTTTATCTCTATGCTTTGCTTTGCATCGCCGCTTCTCTTAGTATACTTTCTACACGTTTTTATTATTTAAGTATCATCCCCTTAACAGGATTGCTTTTTTTTGACTGGACTGTGCTGCTCAGTGGTGTTGTTTATATCATCGCATACCTGATTTTTTTTGACAAGAAAAAGCTGTTGCCTATCCCACTTTCTTTTCTTCTTTTGTTTACAATTATCCACTTCATCTATTCACGTCCGTTTGCTTTTGCGCAGCTCGCTGAGCGTTCCTATCTTGTAGAACTCTTCTCTGATTTGGGTGGTGTCTATGGTTTCAGCCTATTCATTGTTCTATTAAGCATCATTGGTCTTGCATTTACCTGGCGATGGAAAAAAGAGTATATTCCTTTGTACGGTTTGATTTTTGTCCTCTGTTTGCTTGTTTTCTGGAGCCGGGCAGCTCTTTTATTTTTGTATCCTCTTTTGTCTGTGCTTGCTGCGCACGCCTTTACGTACTTCTGGAAACGTGAGTGGGTACTCCCGTTTGTTCATATTCTGACTATTGCTGTTTTGTGCTATGGTATTCTGTTTTCGATGCTTTCCTATGGAACGACAATTGTCTTTGGACCCCCCGGTGCTGATATGATTGATGGTGTCCAATGGCTTCGTAGTCATCCCTTTTATTATGATGATGTTGTTTTGTCTCATCAGAAAAATGGCTTCTTCATCGACTATGGAAGCAAGGCTTTTGTTACGCCTCTTTCATCTGTACAAACGGTGAATGTTTCTACTACAATCTTTCAAAGCAAAGATTTCAAAAAAACACAGGGTTTACTTCGGGAGAATGCTATTTCTTTAATTCTTATTGATCCGACGATGAAACGAGAGGTCTGGAAAACTGAAGATGACGGCTTGCTGTATTTGTTTCGGACGAGCGGATACTTTGTCAAAGTTTATGACGCAGACGGAATTGAGATGTGGAGGGTGAAAGAATAGGGAGTGTATGCGCCTTTGTTGTTTCCGAGGATTCCTCGGTATTTTCTGTTCCTCTTAAATCCTCGGAGAGTTGAGCTTATTTATTTTTATGTGCAAGTCGCTTCTGCTTCTCCGGTTGTTCTAAGAAATTGTCGTTTGAAATGACACTTTTACCTAACTTTTTTTCGATGTTTTTTCTTGTTGAGCCGGCGACATCACCACCGTCTTTGGCATCTCTTTTCAGGTTTTGGAATTCTTTTGAGTTCCTGTCTCTGTGGTTGTCGCTTCTCCTAACATTGTGAGTATGAGCTCCATATCATCCATATGGTCCCTGAGGTTTTCTTTGTGTAATCCCTTAAAATCTTTGTATTCGCGTGATGTCATATCGAATGTTGCTTTTGAGATCTCGGCGGTCAGACTTGCAAAATCTTTTTCCCAAGTACTCCTCTCTTTTCCATTCGTCGGTTAGTTCATCCCTTATTGCTATTCCTCTGACGCGTTTCTCTATCCGTTCATCAGAGTAACCCTTTGCTTTGAATAATTCTTTCATACGTTTTTGGGCGAGTTCAGGGTCTTCTATTTCCTTCACGCGTTCGTATCCAACTCTCGCAAGCCAAATCTTAAATGGCTCCGCTCTTTTCGAAGGAATTGATTGAATTATACGAAAAATTGATTCTGTACTGGCACAGTCTGTCTCATAATACTTATTATCTGATGATGGTAATTTCAGTTGTACACAAAATGTGGACAACTCTCCCGCTCTCAGAAAACCGTGCGTCTTTTCTCTTTTTCTTCTTTCAATTTAAAGTATTTTGCGAGCGTTCTCATAACTTCGATAAAGCTTACTTCTTCTGCTAATAATGGCAATAAGTCTTCATCCCATCTCTTCTTGAGCTTCTTTGCTTTATTGAACATCTTTGTAATGTCACATTCAACATTGGATTGCTTGCATTTTTTCTCAACTATCCTCATGTTTATGGACATTTTTGTCTTGATTATCTTGTAGATATCATAATGATCCCTTGGCATGTTTCTTCCAATCGCTGCGGCTATCTTCTCCGCGACAATCTCCTCTTTGGCTAACGTATTAATCAAAAAATTAGGGATGATGTCTTTGTAAAAATGTTTGATTTGGTGCTTTTCCGGCTTCATGAGCAGTTTTGCTCTTTTGTTCAGGTCAATATTTACAACACCCTCAGAAAGACCTTTGTAATGAACAACAAGCCTTGTAAATCCTTTGACATCTTTATCTTTAGTTATTTTTTCAAACAATTTGCTCTTTTCAAGAATATTGGTTATTTTTTCTTTTATCTTCTTACTATCGTCTGTCAATGTAAAATCAACGTCCTCACTCAATCTCGCATAGTTTAGGAATATTTTTTGTAGTGCTGTTCCACCTTTAAAGTATATCCCTTCGACATCTTTAACCAGATACAGAATAACGGTGATATAATAGTCTTTGAGAAGCACATTCGTGTTGAATCCTGTTTCCCCGGAAAGATTGTTTATTGTATTTTCTTCTATTGCTTTGATTTCATCCATTCTTTTATCACTTCCTTAGGCGCTATTCTAAATGTCCTGTTCCCTATTTTTTGTGTTGTCGCCTTCGCTGCCATTTTTTTGGATGTTCTATGAAACGCAAAATTAATATTAAGAATTCTCATTCTTCCTTGTCTTCGTGTAGTATATACATCTATCCGCATGGGTACCTGGTCAGTCAGATGCCAGTAATGAGCAGCTGCCCAACCTCCAATAAAATAGCTTTTTCCATCACATATTTCATCAGCCGCAATAAAAGGATTGTCTGACCATTTCCCGCTCTTTGCTTTGACTGGAACAAGGTAATATTTACTTCTGTTTAGCCTTACTATTCTTCCTTTCTTCTTTAGCCGATACACAAAATCCTTTATTCTATTGGAATTATCAAAATGATGCTTTATGTCTTTTTTTGTAAAGTAATACTTTTGATAAAACTCAAGTTCTGCAATCACCTTCATTTCCTTAGCTGAAATACCTTTCATTGTAACACCAAAATCATTATATTAGTGATAATCATGTTATGGCTATATAAAGCTTTCGAGTTAAATGTCTGTTTCTGGGCACGAATTAATAAGAATCGAAGTCCCCTCTAATTTGGAGGGGTTATAGAAACCCACGTTAAATTCATTCGGATAAAAAATTTTGACAGTCTGGTATTCTCTTTCAATACTCCTTCCAGTCTTTTATCTCAAGCTCTTTGTTTTCCATGCAGGCGTCAATGAATAATTTCGCGAGTGAGTAGAATCAAAACATATAAATACAAGATCAATCTTATTTATCTTACTGGTGATAACTATGGAAACTTTGATTGAAATCGGAAGAATAAGCTCGCGTGGCCAAATTGCCATACCTGTGGATATTAGAGAACACTTGGGGCTGGAAGATGGAACAAAAGTGCTTTTCTTTACAGAAAATGATACACTCTTGATGAAAAAGGTGACCGAGCAGAGTTTTGCACAAATAACAAAGCCACTCAAGCTTGCTGCAAAAAAAGTCGGGATGAAGGAGAGTGATGTTTCGGATATTGTACACCGATTTAGAAAGAGTAATCAATGAAAATCACTGTGGATACCAATGTTCTCATCTCAGCTACTTTTTGGACTGGTGCGTCTGACAAGATTATTTCGAAAGTTGAGGCAAAACTGATACAGCTTGTCTTGTCGAAAGAAATTATCAAAGAATATGCTGGTGTGCTTGATTATGAAGAAATAAAGACCAAAATTAGAAATAAAAATCTCGTCATGAAGCACACCGTCAGTAAAATAATCTCTTTATCTACAATTATTGAACCCACAGAAAAGTTCTTTGCTGTAAAAGATGATCCCGACAATAACAAAATACTGGAATGTGCTGTTGCTGGAAGGGTTGACTTTATTGTGAGCAACGATAAACATTTGCTGAAACTTCAAAAATTCGAGAACATATCCATTGTAAGTCCTGATGATTTTGTTAAGAAATTATGTTAGTATTCCTTCCATTCCTTTATCTCAAGTTCTTTATTTTCTATGCAAGCGTCAATAAATAATTTAGCCAGCTGTGCGTTGGTTATCAACGGAATGTTGAAATCGACTGCGGTGCGGCGAATCGCGTAATCATTGCTGAGCTCCTGTTCTTCGTTGCTTTTCGGTATGTTTATCACTAATTCAACCTTTTTCTGCTTAATCAACGTTATCGCGTTTGGCTCTTCTTGTGACAATGGCCAATGTACCTGCGTACTTGAAATACCGTTCTCTTTCAGAAAGTTATGTGTTCCTTTGGTGGCATAAATCTCAAAATTCTGTAGCTTGCGGATACTTTCCAACAAATATGCTTTTTCTTTAATCTGTCCTGTTGAAAGCAGCACACTCTTTCTTGGTCGTGTAAATCCAACAGACAACAACGCTTTGAGCAAGGCTTCATGAACATCGTTGCCAATACAGCCCACTTCTCCGGTTGATGTCATTTCTACTCCAAGCAATGGGTCAGCGCCATCCAACCGTGAAAATGAAAACTGCGGGGCTTTTACGCCGACATAATTCAAATCAAGCGTGTTGTAGCTCTTCCGTTCATTGATGCCAATCATCGCTTTTGTCGCAATCTCAATAAAATCATGTTTGGTTATCTTTGAGACAAAAGGAAAGCTTCGTGATGCACGCACATTACATTCAATGACTCTTATCTGATTGTTTTTTGCGATGAACTGGATATTACACGGACCTGTAATCTGAAGCTCTTTTACTATTTTTTTTGTAATTTCTTTGATGCGTCGTATTGTCTCAACATAGGTGTATTGAGGCGGCAGCACCATTGTCGCATCGCCCGAATGGACGCCTGCATTTTCTACATGTTCAGACACTGCATAAATAAGAATCTCGCCATCCTTTGCCACAACGTCAATTTCCATCTCCTTTGCATTCGTCATGAATTTGCTTACGACTGTCGGATGGTCTTTTGACACGTCTGTTGCTTTTTTCAGGTACAATTCTAATTCGCGTTTATCCGATGCAACACTCATGGCAGCGCCACTTAAGACGTAACTTGGGCGAATGAGAACGGGATAACCGACGCTGTTTGCAAACTTTTCAACATCCTCAATTGAGCGTGCTTCAATCCATTCGGGCTGGTCAATACTAAGCTTATCCAACAGTTCAGAAAATTTGTGCCTGTCTTCCGCACGGTCAATGCTTGCTGCAGAAGTTCCTATAATCTTCATTCCTGCATCATGACATCGCAGGGCGAGATTGTTTGGAATCTGTCCGCCCATGGATAATATAATCCCGTCAGGATTTTCTTTTTCATAAATGTCCAGCACTCGTTCAAAACTTAATTCTTCAAAATAAAGCCGATCGCACATGTCATAATCTGTGCTGACCGTCTCTGGATTGCAATTGACCATCACGGTTTGATATTTGAGTTTTCTCAGCGTACTTACGGCAGTAACGCAGCACCAGTCAAATTCGACAGAGCTGCCAATCCTATATGCTCCGCTGCCAAGGACAATGATGTTCTTGTCCGGCTTTATCGTAACATCATCTTCTTCTCCATTATATGTCAGATAAAGATAGTTTGTCTGCGCAGGAAATTCCGCTGCTAACGTATCTATCTGTTTTATCACCGGCAGAATACCTAAATTTTTTCTTTTCTCTCGCACTGTAAGAACATTAGCGTCCATATTTCCTTTGTTAATGATGCATCGAGCTATCTGGAAATCGCTAAAACCAAGCTGTTTTGCTCGTTTTAGCAATTCTCCTGAAATCGTGTCTATTGATATTTTCTTGAGCTGCTCATTCAGCTCAACAATGTTTTTTATCTTCCACAAAAACCAGCGGTCTATTTTTGATAATGCGTAAATGTGCTCAATGTCAATACCATCTCTCAGTGCAGCGGCAATCGCGTACATGCGCTCATCAGTCGGACGCTCAAGCTCTTTTTCGATGTCTTCTACAACAATCCTGTTACCGACAACACCGTGCATTCCTGTTCCGAGCATTCGTACCGCTTTTTGCAGCGCTTCTTCAAATGTTCTGCCGATGGCCATGACCTCGCCGACCGATTTCATCTGACTTCCTATCTGCCTCTCGACATTCTTGAATTTCTTCAAATCCCATCGTGGTATTTTCACAACAACATAATCTAACGCTGGCTCAAAACAGGCCATCGTCTTTTTTGTTATTTTATTTTCAATTTCTGTCAATCCATACCCTAATGCTAGCTTTGTCGCTATGAATGCAAGCGGATA
>DATEAE010000077.1:0-8363 GCA_035288505.1 Candidatus Nanoarchaeia archaeon | reverse complement strand
CTGATGAAAGTGGATAAAGTTGCTTACCTACGTTATGCAAGTGTGTGCAAGTCGTTCGATGACGCTCAATTATTCAAGAAGGAACTGGCGATGCTCTATGATTAAGAAAGTAAAGAAACGTGACGGACGTGTGGTAGATTTCGACCGCACAAAGATTGAGCAGGCAATCATGCGAGCTGCTGCTGCCGTTGGCAACCCAATCGAAAACGCGCAACAAGTTCGTGACACTGTCATACAAAAGCTGGATAAGTCTTTCAAAAATAGCATTCCCACTGTGGAAGATGTGCAGGACGCAGTTGAACATGTACTGATTGAAACGGGCCATAGTGAAATGGCAAAAGGATTCATCCTTTACCGTAAGAAGCGTCAAGAGCTAAGAGAAGCAAAATCAGCTTTAGGCGTGAATGATGACATGAAATTGTCTTTTCGCGCATTGCATATTCTTGCAACACACCGTTTGCTTCAGAGAAAAAGTGAGGACACGCTGGAAACGCCAAAAGAGATGTTTCTCCGGGTAGCGCACGCACTGGCAAAAGCAGAAAAGAAATACAATGAAAATGCTGAAAAGACTGAAGCAGAATTTGCACTGTTGTTCTTTAACCTCGAGCTGGTACCAAGCACTGCAATTTTACGTCATGCCGGACGAGGACAAAACCACTTGGCAGATGCATTTGTATTACCCATCGATGATGATATTGTAAGCTTGTTTGACACATTAAAACAGGCAGCGCTCTTGCATAAGAACAGACAACGCGGCTTTGGCATAGGGATATCATTTTCACCGCTCCGTCCAAAAGGAGCAAAAGTAGGACAAGGTGGTTTTGGAGAAAGCGCCGCTGGACCCGTGTCATTTTTACAGATGTATGATAGAGCATTGCATCAGATTAATCCGTATGGAACAAACGGAGCATTCCTGAGTGTTCATCATCCTGATATTATTGATTTTATCACTGCAAAGGAAAATGTGCAGCTCCACAATTTCGGACTATCAGTAGTGTTCACGCGTGAATTCATGCGAGCCGTAAAAGAAGATGGAATGTATAAACTCATTGACCCACACAGCAAAGGAATTGTTGCAAAACTCCGTGCGCGCAGCGTCATCGACATGATTACAACGATTGCATGGCGAACAGGCGATCCTGCAATTGTTTTTCTGGACAACCTCAATAATGGAAGCCCATTCAGCGATATTGATGCAACTTCTCCTACAGGAGAACAGCCACTGTTTCCTCATGAAGGATGCTTTTCTGCAAGCATTAACATCGAGAAGCACATCAAAAACAAACAAATAGACTGGGAAAAGTTACAGTTAACAGTAGCTTCAGCGGTGAGACTGCTGGATAACGCAATCGACATTTCAGTGTATCCGACAGCAGCAATGAGGCACGCAATAGAATATACGCGACGCATCGGCATTGGTATGATGGGATGGGCTGATGCTTTAATTGCATGTGAAATTCCGTATAACAGCCCGGAAGCTCTTGCTACAGGAGAAAAACTCATGGCGTTCATCAGTAAAGAGGCAAAAAATGCAAGCATGAATCTTGCCAAGAAAAGAGGGACATTTGGAGGATTTTCAGAAAGCAAGAATAAAGAAAAAGTACGTAACATCAGCAGAACAACTATAGTCAACAGCGGTATCACCAGCGTGATTGCAGGTTGTAGCCAAGGTATTGAACCACATTATGCTATTGGTTACTTAAAAAAAACACCGAGTGCAGAAATGTTTGAAGTATTGCCCGCATTTGAAGAAGTCGCGCAGCGCGAAGGCTTTTTTACAACAGAATTAGTTAAAAAGAGCGCGCTCGCAGGCAGTCTTCGCGGCGTTAAAGAAGTGCCGCAAAAATGGAGACGACTTTTTGTCACTGCACACGACTGCTCAATTCAGGACCATCTTGCCATGCAGATTGCATTTCAAAAGTACACGGATAACGGTGTCAGCAAGACAATCAATCTTCCGCCAAGCTCAACAATCAATGAGATTGAAGAAATCATCATGCGCGCTTATGATGCAGGATGCAAGAGTATCCACGTGTATCGCGAAGGCAGTACACAGCAGCTCATGTACGCACAGAAAAAGCAGCGCAGGAAGAAGTAAAATTGGAGGTGTCATAAATGGAACACAAAAAAGAGGCCTTGGAAATTAAGAGATATTTCACACAGGAAAATAGTTCACCATACGATAAGGTGACATACGAAAAGCGTACATCGATGATTAGAAATCCGGATGGCAGCATTGTTTTTGAAATGAATGACGTCGAAGTTCCACAATCGTGGTCACAGGTTGCTACAGACATTCTCGCACAAAAGTATTTCCGCAAGGCAGGTGTTCCATCAAATGGTAAAATGGGCTCTGAAAGAAGCATAAAGCAAGTTGTTCATCGCCTCGCAGGATGCTGGCGCTTTTGGGGAGAAAAATACAATTACTTTGCATCGACACAAGATGCGCAAGCATTTTATGATGAAGTGGCGTACATGCTGTTGCATCAGATAGCAGCTCCCAATTCACCACAATGGTTCAACACGGGATTAGGTTGGGCATATAACATCACAGGTCCGGCACAAGGACATTACTACGTTAATCCAGATACTCAGGAAGTGAAACGTTCCGAAGATGCGTATACAAGACCAGCCCCACATGCTTGTTTTATCCAGGAAATCAGAGATGATTTGGTCAACGAAGGCGGTATTTACGACGTACTGACACGAGAAGCTCGTATTTTCAAATATGGATCTGGCACAGGAACAAATTTTTCATCACTCAGAGGAGCGGGAGAAAGATTAACAGGCGGCGGACGCTCAAGTGGTTTGATGTCTTTTCTCAGAATTTTTGATCGCGCAGCAGGAGCAATAAAGTCAGGTGGGACAACAAGACGAGCAGCAAAGATGGTCTGTCTCAATCTGGACCATCCTGAAATAGAGGAATTCATCTGGTGGAAAGTGAAAGAAGAAGAAAAAGTTGCATCTCTTGTTACCGGAAGTCAGATTTTAAAAAATCACATCGACAAAATAATCCAGTGTGCACATCAAGACAGCAATGTAAAAACAAACAAAGCATTGCAGACTGCAATCAGGGAAGCAACACGCGCACAGATTCCGTTGAACTATATTGTCCGTTCACTTGAATTAGGAAGACAAAAGCGCACAATGAATCTCGAGATATTCAATACAGAATACGAAGGCGAAGCATATATTACGGTGAGCGGCCAAAACAGCAACAACAGTGTTCGTATTCCAAATAGTTTTTTTGCAGCACTTGAAAACGACGGAATGTGGCGTTTGATATCAAGAACCGATGGCAGCACGATGAAAGAAATTCCTGCAAGAAATTTGTGGGAACAGATAGGGTATTGTGCATGGGCAAGCGCTGACCCCGGTGTTCAATACGACACGACGATAAACGAATGGCACACCTGTCCAGAAGACGGACGAATAAATGCGAGTAACCCTTGTGTTACCGGAGATACGAGAGTCTTAACGAAAGGCGGACGATGGTTGAGAATTGATTCTCTTGTAAACAAGACCTCAACAATTGTTACAAATACGGGCATCATAAGTGAAATGCCAATTCAAGGAGCCTTCAAAACCGGAACCAAGCCAGTCTACAAATTAGAAACAAAAAGTGGTTATGAACTCAAAGTGACTGCAGACCATCTGATTTATACAGTGAATCGCGGATTTGTTCAGACATGCGAATTGACAAAAGATGACCATCTCCTGCTTCCAGGCTGTGAAGTATCTGAAGTTAAGGAAATTGAAGACAAGACGTTTTATCAGATGATTGGAGTATATTTGGGAGACGGAAGTCGCAAAAAAAACAATACAAAAAGTGGAATTCAAATAACAATGAGTAAAGAAAGCGAAGCTCCAATCTTGGAAAAGTTCGCAGAATACGTTGCTGATAAGTACGAGCGTGTAACGCACAAGAACTCACCGGCATCCATTCTGATGACAAAAACATCGGCAAAGTATACAATTGGGAATTCACAAGTTATTCAGAAGTTTGAAGGATTGTTGAACCTTGAGTTGTACACTCATGAAAAAGTATTTTCTGACGCGCTGTTTTCTCTGCAATTGGGCGAACAAAAGTACGTGCTTCAGGGATTGTTCACAGCAGATGGCACAGTAGCGAGTTACGGCGACAAGTCACAATATGTAGCGCTGGATTCAACAAGTTTACAGTTGTTAAAAGATGTTCAGCTCTGCTTACTTGGTTTTGGCATCAAATCCAAAATTTACAAGGACAGGAGAGCTGGAGAAAAGGTTGCCATGCTTCCCGATGGGAATGGTGGCATGAAAGAATATCCTGTGCTGGAAGTACATTCACTTCGTATTGTGAAGACGAACAGAATCAAATTTGAGCAGCTGATAGGTTTTATGGAAGAATCACCAAAGTATCACAAGCTGAAGAAAATGAACGAGACAGTAACGACCTATAAAGATCTTCCATTTGACCCCGTTGAATCGCTGACGTATATTGGGATGGAAGACGTCTATGATGTGACAGAACCAATAACACATACATTTGTCGCACAGGGAATAACAGTACACAATTGCTCCGAGTACATGTTTTTGGATGACACCGCATGCAACCTTGCAAGTATCAACTTGGGACAGCTCTTTAACGACGAAACCGGAAAACTTGACATCACTGGTTACATCCACGCCACAAGATTATGGACGATTATCTTAGAGATTTCCGTGCTGATGGCACAGTTCCCAAGCAAAGAAGTTGCGCAAAAGAGTTATGACTTCAGAACGCTTGGATTGGGCTATGCGAATCTTGGAAGCATGTTGATGCGTATGGGAATTCCATATGACAGCGAGCAGGGACGCACAATTGCAGGAGCATTAACTGCAATACTCTGCGGCGAATCATACGCAACGAGTGCAGAAATGGCAAAACATCTGGGCGCATTTACTAAGTATGAGAAAAACAGGAAACATATGTTACGTGTTATCCGTAATCACCGAAACGCTGCTTATGACCTGAAAAATTACGAAGGACTAAGCCAAAAGCCTTGTGCCATAAACCAGCAATTATGTCCACAGGAAATGCTCAGTGCAGCACACACCGCATGGGACAAAGCATTATCACTTGGAGAACAACATGGATATAGAAATGCACAGGTCACAGTAACCGCACCTACAGGCACCATAGGCTTGCTCATGGACTGTGACACCACAGGCATTGAACCTGATTATGCATTAGTAAAATTCAAGAAGCTTGCAGGCGGCGGCTACTTCAAGATTGTCAACCAGTCTGTTCCTCGAGCTTTGCAACATCTTGGATACACGCAGCAACAAATTCAAGAGATTACTGATTATTGTACAGGCCACGGAACATTGAAGGGTTGCACAGCAATTACGCACGACATGCTCAGAAGTCGTGGATTTGAACAACAACAGATTGATGCAATTGAAAAGCAGCTGCCAAATATTTCAGAACTGAAATATGCGTTCTCGTCGTGGGTACTTGGCCTTGACTTTTGCAAAGGCTTCGGCTTTACAGAGGAACAGTTGAGCAATGCAAACTTCAGTTTGCTCAAGACATTGCATTTTACAGATGAACAAATTCAGAAAGCAAATGAGTTTGTGTGTGGCACGATGACGATTGAAGGCGCTCCACATCTGAAAGCAGAACATTATCCGGTGTTTGATTGCGCAAACAAATGTGGTGCAAAAGGAAAGCGCTTCATCGACACCTATGGACATCTGAAGATGCTCGCAGCCGCACAACCGTTTATCAGCGGCGCTATCAGCAAGACAATAAACATGGCACGTGAATCAACAGTGCAGGACATCAAAGAAGCATACAAGTTCGCGTGGGAACACATGGTAAAGGCAGTTGCACTGTATCGCGATGGCAGCAAGCTTTCACAGCCATTAAACACGACATTAGATGAAAACCCAGAGTTGAAGGCAGCGCTTGAGATGGACGACATGGAAGAGCCCGAAATTCAGGAAACAATGATAGAAAAACCAATGATTGCTGTTGTAGCGGATGATATACAAACAGAACATGAGCCGGCAGTCGAGGCAAAAACTGCAGGATACATGAACAACGAAAAGTGCAGTGGCTGCGGCAGTAAGTTGGTTCGAAGAAATGGCGTCTGCACGATATGCGACGTCTGTGGAACAACAGGTGGATGCAGTTGACTGAACATGAAATGAAGATATACACCAAGATAGGCGACCAGGGAAAAACAACATTCTTCGGTTGCGGATTGGTGCAGAAGAACGACCCACGAATAGAAGCATTTGGAGCTCTTGATGAAGTCAACAGCATCATCGGAGTGACTTTATGCTTTATCGAAGATGAAAAGTTACGTGCAGCACTCGACAAGATTCAACACGACCTTTTTCAGTTGGGCAGCGACATCGCAGGAATGGAATTGAAACAGGGAGCGTTGCCGAAGATAACCGAAGCGCATGTGACTGAGATAGAGAAGATTATTGACGGTTATCATGAAAAATTAGGCATTCCAAAAAATTTCATATTGCCCGGCGGCACAGTATCAAGTTCATTTTTACATTTGTGCAGGGCGATGATACGACGTGCAGAACGCGTGTTGGTTGGATTGAAACAGCAGGCAAATGTCAATCCAGAAGCGATTAGATATATTAACAGATTAAGCGATTTGATGTTCATGCTTGCGCGCCACGCAAACAACGAGCTAGGTATAAAAGAACAGCAACCGATATACAAATACATGGCGAAGACGTAGGGTTTAGTTTTTTGTAGAACACCTGCTGTTACTTCAGGAAGAAAAAAATAAACGTACGTTCGGTTTTTCGCTTTCTTCTGCTCCTACGACCACTAAAAACGCTCGACAAAACATAGATTTTAATATCCCAAAAACTTTCTTTTTACCATGCCTGGCGGTCTCGTTCACATTGGTGCAGGAATCTTATGCGCAGTCGTTGTCCACCTCATTCATTTCAAGTGGGAATATTCGTATGCTATGTTCATTGGCAATCTTCTTCCTGACGCACTGAAGTTTGGATTGACCGGCATAAAACAAGGCACGTTGGATATTTTTCATGTGCAGAAGTCGGACGAGTTTTATCGGTTTTTATCGATGACAACATCTGACTGGAGCAACTGGCTTGCGCTCGGCTTCTTCATCCTTGCAGTCGCCATGTTCTTTTACCATTACCATTTCATCAAAAAGAAGCGCATGGAAGAGTATTCAGAACTGTATGGTTTTTTGCTTGCAGGAATTCTCATACATCTTGTACTGGACATTTTAATCACTGAGAAAGGGATTTGGTGGTAGTTATCCACATGTAATTGAAGTAACTCTCTTGAGGTTAGGATTCGTCCAGTTTATGCGCTGCCATTTTCCTTGAACAAATTTCGCAGCCTTAAAAAAACGTTGAACTCCTGGCGAAGTTATAGAATGAGATTTATAAAGTTTTGTGACCCGATAAAAATAGAAACAAATCGATAAGTATTTAAATAACAAAATCTCTACAATAAGTAGTGAGAATGTTATGGATGTAACAGGCTACAAAATACGACCAAGTAAACATTTTATCGCATCATGGATGAGAAAGTGGAATTATACGCTTGACGAATTAAGAAATGCAATAGAATGTGCTTATAAAATAGAAAAAGTAGGAAAATACAAGTACGAAGCTTATACAAAAGTAAAAAATGGAAGCAGAAAACTAATAATCGTCAAAGACGACATGTACAAAGAAATATTTGTAATAACAGGAGCTGAAGGAAAATGAGGAAATGCTTAAACTGCGAAAATGGAGAGTTAATTGCAGTAGAAGATATAACACTCGAAATAGAAGGCTATGTGTTTATACTCAAGGGCGAACGATGCATGAACTGCAAAGAGGAATTTCCCTACGAGCAGGAAACTGAAAAGACAATAAAAATCGCGCAGAAGTTAGGTGTTTGGCCCGAACCAATGAAGATGTACAGACACTTGTCAAAAAGCGGAAACGGATTGGTGTTCAGAATACCAAGTGATATAGAAAAGCAGATGAAACTAACTGAAAAGACAGAGATAGCAATATCAAAATTGGGAAATAAGATAGTAATCGAACAGGTCTAAACCTCCGTCATATCCCTCTTCACAAAAAAATCCAATGTCCAGTCATACGCAGTTTTCAGTTTATTTGCAGTTCCAATAATTTTAAACAAATAAATGGTTCTCATCAGCCACCACGCAAAAAAACCATGAATAGGAATGCCAAACAAAACGCCAGCACCCTTTCGCTTGCCGAGAGATAACAGAATACCACGCACTTTGTAGGTGAAAGGTTTCATTTTTTTTCCAGAGAGATGCAATGCAATATTTCCAGCAACGTGCTTTCCTTGCGTCGTTGCAACCTGTGCGAGCATA
>DATEAE010000076.1:0-14331 GCA_035288505.1 Candidatus Nanoarchaeia archaeon | reverse complement strand
TTAGTATTCCTTTAATCCCTCAATAGGACCGTATTTTTCCAAAATCTGATGTCTTGCTTTTTCCACAAACCGTTTATCTGCGGTCATTGAACTCTGATGTCTGTTGTATATCCATAATGCTTTTTTAATGTGATGCCCCCTGTACTTTTTTCTTACACGGATAATAAAGTCGTATTCAGGCAACAAAAATGAACGGTCCCAAAATCCAATATCGTCGATTATGGATTTGCGAAACATCATCCCGCATACAACGTGATTAAATATATTATCCAATGTTACTATTTTTTTTCTTTTTGTGCTCAACTCAACTTCTTCATAGTCGCTGTACGTGAACCCGGTCGTTTGGTCATTATCAAGCGGTGTTGCGAGCTCTTCCAATGCATTCTTTTTCATCTCATCGTCAGCATCAAGGAATGTGATGTATTTCCCTTTTGTATTATTTATCCCACTATATGCCGACTCAATTGCCCCACTATTCTTTTGTGTTACAATCCTTATTCGTTTATCAGCGAATGATGCGACAATTTTTGCTGTATCATCTGTGCTGCCATCGTCAATGATAACAAGTTCGAAATCCTCGCGTGTTTGTCCAATCACACTTTCAACTGCTTTTTGAATGAATTTCTCGTTGTTGTAGGTACGCATAATAACTGTAATCATCTTATTATCTCTCCTATCATTTTGAAGTCTGCGCGAATGTCTGCTGTCAGCGCTTCTTTTTTCGTGTATGTGCCATCGACTGCAATTGTTTTTATGCCAAGCTGTTGCGCAGGCAACAAATCACTTTCTGTATTACCTATAACAATTGTGTATTCTGCATCAATCTCGTACTTTTTCATCAACAGCTGGTACATTTTTTGTTTGATGCTCTCGGGTGTTCCTTTTACATCATCTCCGCACAGCATCATTGTCACATATTGGGCTATTTTTTCTGTCTCTAAAAACTTCTGTATCTTGCTTCTGTTCTTTCTTCGTGTTGCGATGCACACAATGTGTCCATCACTCTTTATTTTTTCAAATGTATGATGTACATGTGGACGCACTTTTGCGAATTCAAGAAAACAAGAATCCATCACCATCGCTTTTCTTTTTCTGAATAATACATCTGCTTGTGTCGGAGCAATTGTTTTCATTATTTTATCCGCGAGCAATCCTTTAATTCTCATCTCTCTGAATGTCTGCTTTGGAATCATTTTGAATCCGTTCTCCTCTACGACTGCGCGAAATGATTCATAATCCATCTCGAAGTTGTCAATTAATGTATCATCAAAATCGAATATGTACATTTTCATAGAAGATAATTAACCTCGCTTTTTGGTTTATCAATCATGCCTTGAGCTTTCATTTTGTTATGTTCGTCCTCTGTAATGTAAAGCTCTTCATAAAATCTGAGTGCAATCAGTTTTCTTATCTGTTGCTTCTCTATCGGCTTTTTCATTATCTTGTCTCGGAGTGCAAGCTCTGGTGCGTTGAAACCACATTTTGCCTGTATTATCACTGTACTTGAAAAACGCGGGTTTATTTCAAACGCAACTGGTCCGCGTTTGGTCAATCTCATCTGAATATTACAAGGACCTTCTGGTCTGAGTTTGGTGATAATGCTTTCTGCGTATTTTTCGATGGCAGCGTTGTTCACCACACGACATTTTCCTGTCAATCCACCCATAAGCTCTCGTTTGAGAAGCATGTGTCCAATAATCCCATCACCAGAATGATACGAACCATAAGTATATTCTTCTTCATCAGGCAAAAGCAGCTCCTGTACAATTGCATCAGGCATTTTTTTAAGAACGAGCTGCAATTCTTCTTCATTCTGAACCCGATGCACCTGTTTTGAGCCTGAGCCGCGACATGTCTTGACAATCAGTGGAAATCCTTTCTGCATGAGCTTTTTCACTGCTTCATCGTCATCTGCACGCGCTGTTTCCGGATAATTTAATCCATTCTCTTTTAAAAATTCTACTAATTCCCATTTATCTCCAACTTGGATAACGCTCTTGTCACTGACCAGAATTTTTGTTCCGGCGCCTTCAATTTCCTTCTTGTGTTCTGCCAATGTCTCGACTTCTTTATCTGAACCGACCAGCACGAGCTCTATCGAATTCTCTTGGATAATTTTTATCAGTGTTGGAATATAACTTCTCTCGTGTGCCTGTGGAACTATGTATGCTTTGTCGATGCGATAAAGCCCCGCAGAGAGGCTATCACAATCTGTGCCAATAATTGTTGTGCCTATTTTTGAGAGTCTTATACTTTTTACAATTGATTGACCAAGCTGACCGCCCACACCAGTAATAAGTACTGGAATTCGTTTTTCTTTCTCATTCATTGAGCATCCTCTTATAGTCCTGTAGTCCATCATCCATCGAATATGTTGGCGCATAACCCAGTAATTTGTTTGCGCGTCTAATATCCATCGATACCTGTATTTTTTCCTCTTCCTTTTTGAAATCTCTCTTGACCGTGCAGTTTTGTGTTCCAAATAGTACTTTCACTTTTTCTGCAAGCTCTAACATTGTTGTGGCTGTACCAGAACCAATGGTGAAAAATCCGGTTGTTTTTGATTCCAATGCTTTGATGTTCGCCTGCACGACATCTTTAACATAAACAAAATCCATCGAACGCTGTCCTGCACCAAACACAACAATATCTTTGCCGTCTTTTGCCTGTTCGATGAACAACGGAATCACTGAATTCTTTTTCTGACCATAACCATATATTGATGAATAACAAAGTATGGTTACATTGTGTAGCTCGCAAAAACAGTCTGCGAGATGCTTGCTCAGTCCATAGCTCGATAGGGGCATCCGTGATGTTTGTTCGTTTGTCTTTTGCTGAAGATTTTTACCAAACACTGCAAGCGATGAACTTTGGATGAACTTCATTTTTCTTTCTCTGGCGATCTGGAGTAAATTATATGTGCCAAGCGTGTTGATTTTAATGCACTCTCGTGTTTCCTCTGCTGTTTCATGGTATGATAGTCCTCCATTGGGGATATATGCAGCGAGATTAACCAGTGCGTCGGCCTTTGGAATTTTTTTGAGCTGTTCTTTATCGGTGATGTCAATGCAGATATTATTTTTCAGCGAGCGGCCAATCGTTATTATCTCATGTTTCTTTTGTAGTTCTTCAGTCAGATACGTTCCGACAAATCCCGTTCCGCCTGCGACGAGCACTTTCATGTGAAATATCCTTTTTTGATTATTGCTTTTTCTTGAATATTGCACGTCGCTTTTTTGCCAAGAATTGAAAAATAATCGCGCGGATGCAATCCTTCCTTTACATCACGATTACCGGGTCGAACGACCAGAAGATTCTGTTGTGTGAACGTTTCGCCCTTCTTTATTGCGGTGCTGGCAAAAATAGAGCGATGTACAAAAGCGCGCACTTTTTCGTTTGCTTGTGTTTTCTCAAGAATTCCATTCCCTCTCACGGCATCATCGATGTGAATCTTTTCACCTGCGCTGAGCTTTCGTTCCGCTTCTCGTATTCGTGTGACCATGTCCCTGAACTCGTTGGGCTCCATTGACATCTTCTGATCGATGCCCTCCATCTGTCGTGACAGCGTAAAATGTTTCTCAATAATCCGTGCTCCGTATGCAACAGCTGCGACGGGTACAATCGCCGGATCAGGTTGCAGACTGTGGTCGGAATAGCCAATAACTACATCTGGAAATCTTTTTTTGAGTGTTTGAACTGCTGTGACATTTGCCATTTCTAATGGTGTCGGATACTTTTGGACACAGTACAATAACGAGATACTTCCTCCTGCGTTCTTAACAGTTTTAACTGCTTCATCAACTTCATTCATGATGCCTGCGCCGACAGATACAATCACAGGCTTTCCTGTTCTTGCTGCCTTTGTAAGCAAAGGTATGTGTGTCAATTCTGACGATGCTATCTTGTACACATCGACGTAGGGCTGAAGCTCATCAATGCCTTTATCTTCAAAAACACTTGAAAAGAAGATGACTTTTCTTTTGTTACAGTATTCACGCAGCTCAGGAATCCATGATATGGGCATTTCAACATCTTTCCATATCTTGTATGCGTCGACGTTCATCCCTGTATCTGTCACGACACTTCCTGCATCCTTGATATATAATCCATCGGCAGTAAGCAGCTGGAATTTGACGGCATCAACGCCTGCTTTTGCTGCCGCATCAATCATTTTCTTTGCAGTTTCTAAATTATTGTTATGATTCACTCCAACTTCTGCGATGATAAAACAGGGATACCCATCTCCAACCATTCTTGAATCGATTGAAAACGATGTCATTTTACCTCCCGATGCCGCGATAGATAATGCCTGCGGCAATCAGTTCTTCTTTATCAAGACAGTTTCGACCATCGACAACTACTTTTACGTTGTGCTTTTTGAGCATTTCAGCATTTATATTACAAAATTCGTTGTGAGCTGTTGCAATGATAATACAATCTTTGTCTTTTATTGCAGCAGATAGATTTTGCATGGTTGAAGAAGCTGGCACATGCGGGTCATAGGCATCAACAAATGCACCTGCTTTCTTAAGAATCTCGATGATGACAAGTGCCGGACTTTCTCTTATGTCATCAATCTCTGGTTTGTATGCAAGACCAAGGACTGCAATTCGTGAACCCATAAGTTTTCTTCCCTCTTGGGCGAGCGCATCTGCTGCGCGCTGTACTGTGTATGCTGGCATCTCCTCATTAATCGTGCGTGCCATTGACAAAAAACGATGAGTAAATCCATTTTCTCTCGAGCGTTCGATGAGGTAGTAGGGATCGACCGGAATGCAGTGGCCACCCGTTCCGGAGCCAGGGTAATGTGGCATGAATGCAAACGGTTTTGTTGCTGCTCCTCTAATCACATCAAGAATATCTATCCCCATCGTATCGAACGCTCGTGCAAGCTCATTGACCAAAGCAATGTTCACGTCCCTAAATGTGTTCTCAACAATCTTTGCCGTTTCTGCCGCCTTTATTGTTTTAAGTCGCGTTATTGGTGCGTCGATAATGTGCTCGTACATCCTCGCGGCACGTTCTGTGCATTCTTTCGTTATGCCGCCAATGACACGCGGAATTGTTGTCAAGCTATACTTCTTGTTTCCAATATCAATCCTTTCTGGACAGTGTGCAAGATTAAAATCTTTGCCGCATTTTTTTCCGGTCTTCTCAAGAATGGGGAGGACGACATCTTCCATGGTGCCTGGTGATATTGTTGATTCAACGACTATCAACTGTCCATCCTTCATATGTCCCGCGACTGTCTCTGTTGCGCCTATCAATGGTTTCAAATCTGGCTTATGGTGCTCGTCTACTGGTGTCGGCACGCAGATGATTGCTGCATCAGCATTGGCAATTATTTTCGAATCGGTATCCCATTCTATCCTTTGATACAACTGTGAAACTTTTTCATTCACTTCTGCGCTGCGAAAATGTGTTTTTCCTGCACGCAGGCGAGCTATATGTTCTTTGTTAATATCGAATCCGGCAACCCGCAAGCCGCGTTCTGCTGCCGTCAATGCAAGAGGCAAGCCTACATATCCTAATCCAACGATAACAATAGACTTGTCTTGTTTATTTTCCATTTTTCATTGCCTTCTGTATCTGCTCTGTCTCTTCCACTTCGCGTTTCACATTGGCAAGATGCTCTCTTTTATGTACGAGCATCCGTAGAATCCCTTCATCAACTGAGATGTTTGCTTCAAAGCCTAGAAGTTGTTTCGCTTTTTCCGTTGATGGCACGCGGTTGAAAATCTCTCTTTGCACGCTTCTGTCTGACTTTTCGAGTGGTACAAATTCTAATGATGAAGATGTTCCTGCTGCCTCGACTGCTTTCCGTGCAAGCTCCTTCATCGTTATTGGCTCTTTGCTGTTGCCGATGTTGAAAGTGTTGTTTTTTGCATTTTCGTGCATCAATGCAGTAACCGTTGCTGCAGCGGCGTCGCTCACATGACAAAACGCACGCACCTGTGAGCCATCACCAAAAATATTTAGTGGCTTGTCAAGAATCGCGTTGTTCACAAACTTTGGTATCACCCATGAATTTGCCTGCCGCTCGCCGTACACATTAAAATAACGTACAATCGTGAAGTCAAGATTGTGTTGCTTCTTATATGCTTTGATATATTCTTCACAGACAGACTTACTGACGCCATATTCTGATTTTGGCTGAAGCACGGTATCTTCGGTGACCGGAACTTTTGCAGGTTCACCATAAACTTCAGATGATGACGGAAACACTATCTTTTTTATTCCGTGAATGACACAGCATTTCAGGACGTTTCGTGTCCCAAGCACATTGACATCGAGACATTCAACCGGTGCATACGACGATTTAGAAACGCCAAGGATGGCAGCCATGTGAATCACGTACTGACAATTGTTCATTGCTTTTGAAATAATCTCTTGGTCAAGCACGGAGCCCTGAAAAAATGTAATTCCCGGAACATCAACATTGAAAATATCAAGTACGTTAACCTCGAATCCATTTTTGAGCAGTGTTTGCACTATCTCACGTCCGATAAATCCTGAACCACCCGTCACTAAAACTTTTGTCACAACGCACCTCCACTCTCATTCTGTTTATCTTCTGTTATGCTTTTTTCTCGTCCTGTTTTTGTCTAAACACTTCTCCTTTGATGTCACCTTTTATGCGCTTCCGCAGGTCGCTTTTGTCGATGCCATCACGAATATACTGCAAAGCAGATTTACACGCATCCAGCGTTTTTTCAACGTCCTGCTCACTATGAGAATAGGTGAACACAACAACATTTCCCATTAAAATTCCACGGGCAATCGTTTCCTGGAGAAATAATGTGTAAAGCTCATTCGGCGTAAACCCTTTTTCTTCTTTAAATACAATATTCTGCCGCGGAGGATAGCCAATACTTTCCGATTGTATTCCAAGTTCCTGTGCAATCTTGTTGTAGCCTTCTTTAAATTTTTTCCCGACATGCCATATATGTTCAACAACATTTTTCTCTTTTATTTCTTTTAATGTTGCTACTGCAGCTGCCAACGAAATTGCTTCTCCTCCGTAGGTCAGTGACAGAAAAATGTTGTCGCATTCATCCATAATCTCTTTTTTTCCACAGACCAACGACAATGGGAGACCGTTTGCAACACATTTCCCAAAACATGCAAGATCAGGAATTACATTGAAATACTTCTGCGCACCGCCAAGTCCGAAACGGAAGCCCGTTACTATCTCATCAAAGATGAGGACTGCATCATGCTCTTTCGCAAGTGCTTTTACCTGCTCGAGAAAACTGTTTTTTGGCTCTTGATTCGATGTCGCTTCAAGGATTACGGCAGCTATCTGGTTTGGATTATCTGCAAATATCTTCTTGAGCGAATCAATATTGTTGTATTCAAAACGAAGCGTATACTGTTCGAGTATTTTTGGCACACCCTTCTTCTTTTCTGTACTGATAACATACCAATCCTGCCATCCATGATAACCGCAGGCCGCTATCTTCTCCCTGTTTGTGTATGCGCGTGCAATTCTCACGGCGGCGCTGGTAGCATCAGAACCGTTCTTTACAAATCGTATTTTTTCTGCACACGGTATTTCTTTTGTGAGAATTTCAGCGACTTCAACTTCAAGCGGATGCATGAGCGAAAAGATTGTGCCCTCACGAGCCTGCTGCTCGATTGCTTGAACCACTCGTGGATATGCATGTCCGAGAATGTTTACGCCTAACGAGCTTGGATAGTCTATATATTCATTGCCATCAACGTCCCAGACATGAGAACCGTTGCCGCGCTGGATGTATTTAGGATAAATGCGATTTACAAACTGGTTGGGCGCTTTTGATGCAGTTTGTGTCCCTCCCGGAATAATTTTTATTGCTCTATCCCATAGCTCGTTTGATTTTGTTATTATTGGGAACCGCTCTTCAGGATTAATGAATCCATAAATCAATGTGTCATAATAAATACCATCGATAAGCACGTTCTGCTTCACGGTGGCTTCGTGTGAAAAACCTGCTTTCTCAAAAGCCTTTGCTGAACTTTTATTGATTGTTGCAACATGCGCATGTATCTTGTGCAGTCCTTTTTCTTCAAATACATATTCAGAGGCAAGCGCTATTGCTTCTGAACCATATCCTTTGCCCCAATAATTTTTATCGCCGAGCATGATTCCGAGAGTTGCATTATTGTGATGTTCGTCAATCACTATTTTGACATTTCCGATATGTTTCTCTTTATCCTTTGCAATTACTGCAAGAAATAATGTGTTCTTATCTTCTGTCGTTGCTTTGATGTAATCTTTTATTGAGTCGATTGTGTGCTGTTGAAAACGACTTTCGAGATATCTTGAAACTTCTTTGTCATTCATCCATACAACATATTCTTCCGTTGCATCACCTTCGGTGAGTTGGCGGAGATAAATGCGCTCGTTTTCCTTTAGCCCTTTTTTGAAGTAGGCAGAGAATTTTGTTTTATCCACCTGTTCTTCATCAAGCGATTTTTTCAGGCCGTCGTTGCGGCTGATTGTGTTATTTATTTTTTCAAGCTCCGGCTTTCTTTGAAGCAGATTGAGAACGCTTTGCATGGTAAAGAATGAACCGCCATTATACAACTCTTTGTACACTGCACGTACAAATTGCATATCCTGAGGCTCGTCAACGCACCAGCGCATGTGTGATAGGTCAGTACTATTTTTTATTGAATTTTTCCGAAATTCATCGTGCTCGATGATGAATGGTGTTACATGCTCTTTCTGATACTGCGTCGTTGCTGTCCTCCAAGTTCGTTCTAATGCGCCAAAAGAAAAAACTTCAGTGTCAAGACCGTCGGGTAATGTCGGCGGGTGAGCATTTGTCACATAGTCAATGCTTTCTCTCTTGTCAAGATAATACTTAATCGTTGCATCAGTCCATTGTGCATCAATCAATGGACTGTCTCCAGTGATTCTTACTATTACGTCAGCTCGTTCTCGTTGCGCTGCCTGATAATACCGGTCAAGCACGTTGTCTTTACTTCCTCTGAAGCAGGGAATACCATGGTTGTGACAAAAATCTGCAATAGCGTCGTCACTTTTTTCGCTGCTTGTTGCAACGATAATACGATTAATGTTTCTGCACGCTTTTAATCGCGTTACAATGTGCCAAAGTAAAGGCTTGTTCTCAATAAGTTCAAGCACTTTTCCTGGCAATCTTCTCGAATCCATCCGTGCCTGAACAATCGCTACGACATTCATAGATTAATTACCTCGCTCTTTTCTGCGCTTTCCAGTGCTGCTAATGCTACCACAACGTCCTGCTTAGCTTCAACTCCTGTTACTTTTGGTTTTTCAATGCCCTGAATACACTTTACAAAGTGTTCTTCTTCTGCTCGATATGTGGTATTAAAATCAAAATTTTCCATTTTTGTCATTGTCCACGCTTTTGTTGCTGCGTCATAGTGCTTTACACGGTGTCCTGCGAAGTTCCATATTATTGTGCCAAGCTCTCCGATGATTTTGCATCCTCTGCTATATGCGCGTTGGATGTAGTCAAGTTGAACATGAGAAATTGTGCCTGACTCATGTTTGAGCAAGATGCTCCCGAAATCTTCTGTGTTTATTTCTAAATTGCTCAATTTTGCTGCGAAGCATGAAACACTTTTTACTGGTCCAAGAAGCCATTGCGTATAATTTATTTCGTGTATCGAATCAAGGATAATGCCACCACCCTGTGCTTTTATCGCACCATAATTTTTCCTGTAATCTATTGTCGGGCGCCAATCGGGAAGGTAAAATCCTGCGTGAATTTGTGCTCCGCAAATCTTTCCAATTTTTCCCGAGCTTATCATTTGTTTTACCCTCTGTAATGGTTCATAGAAGCGTAGCATGTATCCACAAGTTACAATGAGATTCTTTTCATGTGCTTTTTTAAGCAGTGTGTCAACATTTTCAAGTGTGTGTGACATCGGTTTTTCTATCAATACATGACAACCATGCTCGACTGCTTTGAGAGCGAGAGGAATATGCAGGTGGTTTGGTGTTGCTATTATGGCTGCATCTGATTCTTTCAACGCTGCGTCAATGTCGGTTGTTGTTTTTACACCAATCTCTTTTTCAATGATTGCCAATGCATCTTTGTTGACATCGTATGCGATTACTTCTCCACTTGAGCCAAGAATCTCTTTGAAGTTGCGAACGTGACGCTTTCCAATCGAACCTGTTCCGATAACTACTATTTTGAGATTTTTATTTTTCATGGTTCCTCCACTATCGATGATTTTACTGCGTCGATGACGTATTGCACTTCTTCGTTGGTCATTGTTGGGTATAATGGCAACGTTAAAATCTTATTTCCCACCCACTCTGTGCCTGGACAGTTTACTTTCATGTGCTTGTAAAACTCGTGTTTATAGACAGGTATATAATGCACGTTTGCACCAATACTTTTCTGTTTCAATTTGTCAAACAGCCTGTTTCTATCTATTTTGTTGCAAAGAATGACAAACAGATGCCATGCGTGGCTTTTGTTGTTTATCATTGGCAATTTTATTTCGTTTATTTTTTTTAATTCTTCTGTGTATCGTTGTGCAATCTCAGCTCTGCGTTTATTGTATCTGTCGAGCTTTTTTAATTGGGAGATACCAAGCGCACATTGGAAATCTGTCAAACGATAATTTCTTCCCAACACTTTCATGTTGAATGCCCAATCGCCGCCGAATGTTTTATCGTTTTTGTCGATGCCGTGATGGCGGAGCATGAGACATTTGTCATAGTATTCTCTGTTGTTTGTTGTAATCATGCCACCTTCTCCGGTTGTGATGTTCTTTACCGGATGAAAACTAAATGCGGTGATGTCTGCAATATTGCCTACTTTTGTTTCGTTCCATGAGGCGCCTAATGCGTGTGCTGCATCTTCGATTACTTTGAGATTATGTTTTTTTGCGATATTTTTTATTTCTGTGTAGTTACAGGGCTGCCCTGCAAAATCAACTGTCATTATTGCTTTTGTTTTTGATGTTATTTTTGCTTCGAGCTCTTTTGGATTAATGTTGAGGGTATCATCAATATCAACAAATACTGGCGTGAGGTTATTGTAGAGTAACGAGTTTGCTGTCGCAACAAACGTCATTGGCGTTGTAATAACTTCTCCGTTTCCGAGTTCTAATGACGCGACTGCAAGTTCTAGCGCTGCTGTGCCAGAGCTTACTGCTATTGCATATCTGCAACCAATGTATTGTGTGAAGGCTTGCTCAAATTCTGCTACTTTTGGTCCTGTCGTAAGCCAGTCTGAGCGCAGGACTTCGACAACTGTTCTGATGTCATCTTCATCAATGCACGGCTTTCCGTATGGAATGAACTTCATTGATTTTCATCCCGCAGTTTTAGCATGTCGTATTCTTCGAACTTATGTGATTGTAATGTTATCGATTCACTCCAGTCACTAATGATGTTCCCGAATTTGTTTCTTATTTCGTTCTTTACACTTGAAAGGTCCATATTATCTTTTGAAATGAATACCAAAGAAATGTCCCATTCTCCTGCAATGGTGAATAACTCGGCAACACGTGAGTGGTTGGTAAGATAAAGTATGAACTCTTTTTGTGATTGTTCGGTTGTGTTGTTGAGCTTTATCTTGACGTCGACGATATGCTTAAAGCCGAAGTTGCGCGGTCGGAGCTGGATTTTTGGGAAGAAAATGTTGTTCTGAATCATCTTGTCGATGCGCTTTTTGACTGCATCAACAGATAAATCGACTTGTTCTGCAATTGCGGTTAATGGCATACGACAGTCTTTCTGCAAGAGATTGAGTATTAAGCGATTTTTATCATCTAATTCCATAAAGCACCTCCACGTAGTTTCTCTTTTTAATCTGCTGTTTTTAAGCATTTTGTAATTTGAGAATAATAATTCGTGTAAAACTGTCGAAATGTCTTAAAATTTAAGATTGTCTCTGATGCCAAACCTTTTTATAGTTCACCTTAACAAAACACGCATGCACATCGCACTTCTTGCATCCGGTATGTCTTGGGGTAAAAAGGAATCGTTAGCTATTACGGTACGACAATATGCGCGCGAACTGCAACGTCGTGGTCATACTGTTGCAATCATCAGCGAGAAAAAAGGTGCTTTGTCTGAAGAAATCGAAGATGGCGTTCCTCTGTTTCGTTCGAATGGCGGCAGTATTTTTGCTTATCTCTTTGCTTTTCATCGCGCACGGAAGAAATTAGGACGATTTGATGTAGTTCATGGGTTCAGTGCTGCTCCTTTGTTTGTTATCCGTTCATTGCTCTGTAAAATGCTTGAACCACGAGCTCGTATTATTCATACGTTGAAATCGTATTCTCGCAGTTCTTTTGGCAATTATTTTACGTGGCTGCTGAAGTTTGCTCAAGCAGTTACGGTGCCAACGCTTGTTTACAAACAAAAACTAAGATTGTTGCAGAATGTATCTGTCATTCGTTCTCATCTCGACATCTCTACGTTTTATTCTTATCCTCCCAAAGAAAAAAAATCAATTCGAAAAATTCTCAATTTGCCTGATGTTCCTGTCCTCTTTTATTATGGTGCAACATGGGACGAAAAAGGTGTTGATGTCTTGTTTCAGGCTCTCCGACAGCTTCTCGATCAAAGTACTCAGGTTTTTCTCCTTTTGGTGACCCGTTATGAAATTGAACAACCGCTTAAACAGCAGCTTTTGGATTTAAAACTCAATAATCACGTTCGTGTTATCAATGAAAAAATTACGGTTTGTGATTATCTGAATGCGGTTGATGTTTGTGTCTTACCCTACAAAAGTCTTCGAGGGACAGAAGGAAACCCCTCATGCGTCTTAGAATCAGTTGCGTGTAAAACTCCAGTAATCACCACAAAACTTCCTGAGCTTGAAGAGATATTTGAGAACGGAACAGATATACTGCTGGTTCAGCCGAACGATGCTGAGCAATTGGCTGCCGGAATCAAGCAGCTTCTTGATGAGCTTTCATTGGGCGAACAGCTTGCACATCATGCATGGACAAGAATAGCTGATTTCGATGTTAAAAAAATTACGGATGAATTCTTGAAATTATATTGATGCAATCCCTAAAAGTTTATTAACTCCTTTTTTCCGTTGCGTTCTATGGACAGAATTGTTTTTCTCGGTACATCTGGTGATAGCAGCGTCACTGCCAAGCAACAGCGTGCATCTGGAGGTTTTGTGCTTCAAATCGGCGAATTACAGTTTCATATTGACCCCGGTCCTGGAGCGCTGGTTCGTGCCAAAGAATTTGGTATCAATGCCCGTGCAACATCTGCTGTTCTTGTGACTAATAATCATCTCAATCATGCACATGATGTGAATGCTGTTGTTGATGCGATGACCCTTGGTGGCATGGATAAAAGAGGTGTTCTTATCGGATGTGAATCAGTTCTTCAGGGCGATGCTCTCCGACCACCTGCTCTGTCGCCTTTTCATCGTGGATGTTTAGAACGTGTTCTCGCTCTCCGGGCTGGTCAAAAAGCTGCGCTTGAAGACATTGAAATCCATGGATTGTTTGCATCTCATGAAGATACTACTGCGATTGGTATCAAAATTCTTGCGCCCAAATTCACGATTGGGTATAGCAGTGATACCGCTTATACTAAAGATGTTGCGGCTGCACTCGAAGGTTGCGATATTGTCGTTCTTAATGTGACGCATCCTGAAGACACAAAATCAGACTATCATTTAAACCGCGCAGACGCGATAAAAATTCTTGAAAAAGTGCAGCCTAAACTTGCAATCATCACTCATTTTGGATTTGGAATGCTGAAGGCTGACCCGTTGCTTGAGGCACGGCAGATGCAGATTTTGACAGGGGTGCAGGTTGTTGCCGCACATGATGGATTAACCTTGAGCCCGCAAAGCTATGCGGCACAGTCAAATCAGGCACGGTTGACGACGTTTGATGAGATGCCGAAAGAAAATCCTGCTCAGTGAGGTGATATCGACTTCTTGCGTTACGATTCATGATGACAGTCGTTTAGGTGGTCGTAAGATTAGAAGGAAAGCGAAAAAAATACGTTAAAAAAGTTGATTTTTTTTCTTCCTTTCGTAACGGCAGGATTAATTAACTTGAAGAAATAACAACAACCTTTTTATACCAGCCAGTTCCCCATCTTATCCATGAAAAAGACTGTTGTGATTGTCGAAGATGAACATTCTATTGCCGAGGCTGAACGTCTCATTCTTGAAGAGGAGTATATTGTTCACGTTGCCCATGATGGTGATGAAGGATTAAAAAAAATTGCTCATGTTAAACCTGATGTTGTCATTCTCGATTGGATGCTTCCAAAGAAAAATGGTATTGATGTGTGTAAAGAAATCCGTAGCAACAAAATGCTGAAACATACACGTGTGGTCATGGTTACTGCCAAAA
>DATEAE010000075.1:0-2784 GCA_035288505.1 Candidatus Nanoarchaeia archaeon | reverse complement strand
GAAGTTTGTATTTAAACATATCGAAAACAACCCGAGTAGTTAGAAAGAATGACTTACCATTCTCATCAATTCATGCGTAGCATAAACCTTAATGTTACTTTGTTCTTTGAGCTTTTTCTCATTCGACCAAATCGAACAGTTCATATACAACGCCAAAGCAAAATATGTAATGTCTTTTGCGTGAGGGCATACTTGTTCAGCTTTTTCACGATATAAAATAAACTGCTCTTCAGAGATAATCTCTATTCTCGCTTTTAAAATCAGGATAAACTTGTCAATTTCTTCACGGGATAACTCTGATTTTTCCACTATCATCTCTTTATTCCTTTCAATTTCAACAAAAAGAAGTGCAGGTGCAACTAATTCCATTTCATCGACGAAAAGCAAGTCAACAGTATCTCCGGGCTTAATGAGCATAGAAACAAGTGGATTAGCATCAACAACAATTTTCACGCTTTACATCTCCTTAAACTTTTTTGTCATGTCTTTGCTTATTTTATCTGCAATAGCCTTTGCATCTTTTGCTGTAAGTTTGCTTTTTTGTGCAATCTTTCGCAGAAATTCAACCTGTTCAACCTTTTCTTCAAATGCACGTCGAGCTACTGCAGACCAATTAATATCATCCAGCCTATCCATTCGCTCGCGCAAATCGTCAGGCACCGAAACAGATAATGTTCCCATTTGAATAATCTTTAACAATATTATTATTTTTAACAATTATAACAATTTTATATTTAAAACTTTCGGCTGAATGTCTCGTGAATCGGGAACTTCAGTTGACCAATGACTGCCGTTACTCCAGGAAGAAAAAAATAAAACGTACGTTCTTTTTTGCCTTCCTTTTGCTCCTACAACTACTATTGACAAGTGCAACTAAAAAAACGAAAGCAGAACATTTAAATATTAATTGGTATCATTTGGTATTATGACAGAAACTACTCAAATTAATGTTAGGCTTCCTGAAAAACTGTTAAGTTCAGCGACCCGTTATGCAGAAAATCATGGATTCAGCAATGTGCAAGAATTGATAAAAAACACGTTAAGACAAAAATTGTTTGAAGAGCCTCTCGTAACCGCAGAAGAATTAAGTCTTATAAAAAAGCTTGCGGAGGTCAGCGAAAAAAGAGGCCTCTTTAAAACAGAAAATGACCTTTTCAGAAAGCTGAGAAGAACTGATGGATAGTGTTGAATACGTTTTGCAACCTTCTGAATTCTTCTTGGAACAGCTTGACGAATTGAGTGATAAAGCAGCGCGCATCATTGAAGACAAGCTCAGGCTGCTGAAAATAAATCCCTTTCGCTTTAAGAGAATTGAAGGGTATCATCTGTTTTTGTTCCGTATACGTTTTGAAGACAACAGGAAAGAAAAACGAGTGATATATTTGGTCGATAAGCCTTACGTTAAAATTCTGTGTATTCTTGATAGGGATAACGAGTATAAAGATTTGAAGCAATATCTGAAGAAACTGTGTTATTTGTGAAAGTGTTTTCTTTTTCAAAAACTCATACTAAAAAATTAAAAAAAATCAACTAAACCAACTTAGCGGGTTATACCATACTGCTCTCAAAGACCTAGGCATTTGTTCCTCTTTCACTTGCCGAATAGCTTCTTTTAATGTAGGAGGCACGGGCACAACATCTGGCGTCGGAGACATCTCTTCGGAAAATTCTATTTCTTCCGCTGGCTTCGGTTGTTCAGGTATTTTTACATATCTCATCCCAACATCGCTTGGGTCCCAGTGGGGGTTTAGCCCTTCTTCCTTGAGGTATTTGGCTTCAGATGATTGCTCGTGAATGCCTGTAATGAGAAGTTTTTCATCCAAGGTCTCAACTTTATAGTCATTGTTCGGCGATGCTGTTACTTTCTTACTGTCCCCGTGGTATGATGTTTGTCGATATCTGCCATCCTCACAACACTCCATCCAACCACCCGTTCCGTGCACGAATACTCTTGTACCAGTAAATTGGATTTCTGACAGATTTAATGATTCGCCCTCTTTATCCTTCTTCCAATCTTTCACCGAAACAAGGGTGCGCTTAATGCCGCTTGGAAGGTGCTGCACATCTATCCCATATCTCATATCTTTCGACGTACTTACTGCAACGAGAACTGCGAGGTTTAATCCATCAGATGAAAGTGCGTAATCAACAACCACGCCTTCGCGAGATGTGTATACTTCACCATGTAACATGTCATCACCGTGCGGTACGTCAACAAAGATAGAACTTCCTTGTTTTTTATCATCACCCATCTAAAATATCGTACCACCGCCATACTTTCCTTTTTCTGTCAAAATCAGTGCTTCCTTCATTTCTTCTGCTGACTTGAACCGTTTTTTCGGGTCACGTTGCAATGCTTTCTTGAAGAAATCAGCGTAGTTGCGCGACAGGTTTGGATTAATTTCATGTGGATCAATATTTGCGCCCATAGGCAGCTCGCCAGTTAATGCCTCAAAAAATGTGACCGCAAGTGAATAGAGGTCGCTTCGCTCATCTATTTTTTCTCCACGAAGCTGTTCAGGTGAAGCATAAAATTGTGTAAAACCAGTAAGCGATGTTGCACTTGCAGTAGTGTAAAGACTGTCTAAGCGAGCTTCTTTTTCAGTTTTTTCTTCACTTGCTACGTTAAAATCAGTAAGCACCCAGTGATTGTACTTGATGTCTGGATCAGCCAAGTCGCTCTCAAGCATGACATTCAACGGCTTAACATCCCGATGGACAAATCCTTTTTTGTGCACGTGCGCCAGCGCTGATAGCAATTGATGTGTGCCAGTATAAACTCTT
>DATEAE010000074.1:0-5608 GCA_035288505.1 Candidatus Nanoarchaeia archaeon | reverse complement strand
TTGTTGGAAACACCTGTTTCTAACATGCTCAGAAATCCGCTGATTTCTGACACTTGAGTATTTGAAAGCAGAGCTTTCTAATAAACCAGAAATTCCATAGGAATTTCTAAGTTCATGCTCAGAAACTTTCACCACCAGTGTACAAACTTGGAAAGTTTCTGACATTTCGTAGCGGCAGTGACTGGGAATCCATAAGTCGCATCGCGTGAAGAATATCTGACACTCCTCTTTATTTTATCAGTCTGTCGTTACTTTTTTAAGCAGCATAGTTTATCAACAGAAAAATGAGCCTTAATCAGTTAATGCAACACGCTCTCAAATTGGCCCATACAAACCTGGGCAATGTCTCCCCTCGTCCATCCATCGGCGCTCTCATTGTAAAGAACAACAAAATCATTGCCGAGGGCGTAACACAAGAAAACGGAAATCATGCGGAGTACGAAGCAATACACAAAGCCGGCGATTGTACAGACGCAACATTGATTGTTACGCTCGAGCCCTGCATTACTCACAAGCCGAGCTGCGCAGATATTATCATCAAATCAGGAATTAAACGCGTCATTATCGGCACACTCGACATAAATCCTCTTATCTATAAAAAAGGAATTAAACGATTAAAAGCAGCAGGCATCAAAGTAACACTTCTCAATCTACCTGAAGCAAAAAAAGTACACGAATTTTTCTTTCATTGGATAATAACAAAAAAGCCATTTGTCACAATCAAAGCTGCGCTCACAAAAGACGGTTTTATGACATGGGGCAATGGAAAGAGTAAAAAAATCACTGACGAGGAAGCAACAAAGAAAGTACACGAATTACGGAAGCAGCACGACGCGATTCTTGTCGGCGTCAATACAATATTGAAAGACAATCCGCAGCTGACCAATCGTTCCGGCAAAGGAAAACATCCGTTAAAAGTCATTCTTGATTCAGGATTAAAAACACCAATCGATGCGAAAATCTTTGATGAAGGAAAAACACTAATCTACTGCACTATAAAACCGACTAAAAAATATCCTCCCTGTTGTGAAGTCGTCAGAGTGAAAGAAAACAACAGTCTTGTCGATATTGATGACGTTCTTTCAGATTTGGGAAAAAGAAACATCTCAAGTATTCTCGTTGAAGGCGGTTCATCAGTCATTGCATCTTTTATCAACCAAAAAAAGGCAAACAAGTGCATTTTCTTTGTCTCAGAAAAAGAAGTTAAAACTGGTCAGAGTTTTTTTCCATTGCTCAAAGAACGCCTAAACCTGAAAGACATTTCTGCACAAAAGCGGGGCAATGCGATTATAATCGAAGGATATTTCTAATCAACTTCAAGCAGCCATTTCCATGTAGGAACTAGTTTTACTCCTTCAATATTTTTCTCTGTATCTCGTGTGATTAAGACGAGTTCATTTGTTCGTGGAAAATCTTTTTTAAATTCAACAAGTGACCGTATTTCACGTTCGTTAATCTCATCAGTAAATGATACATTAATTGCAGTCAGCGAGTTATTTTTATGCTTTACAATAAAATCAACTTCTCCTTTGTTTTTCCAGTAATATACATCATGCTCTCTCCTTTTCAGCTCAACAAGAATCATATTTTCAGCAAGTTTGCCCTCATCCTTTGAAAACGTGAAGCTTACTGCATTGCGAAGTCCATTATCTATACAAAATATTTTTTGAGGTAATGTTTTCTGCTCTTTAAATGAGTATGAAAAATGGTCCAGCGTGAAAAATAAGAACACCTCTTTGAATGCCGAAACATAGTCTCTTGTGGTGTCATAGGAAAGTCCGAGAGAATTTCTTAACGTTCGCAACGAGAATGGGTGTGTAACATTTGTCATGAAAAAAAGTGCAAGCTCTTTTGTTTTGTGAGGTTGTAAATTAAACCTATCAACAATATCTTTGTAGAGGATGTCATCAAAGTACTGTGCAAGAACAGTCTTCTTGTATGTTTTTGGCGTGAATAAAAGTTGTGGAAATCCTCCAAGCTCGAGATATTCTTTGAGTGCCTTAACAATAATTATTTTTGTTTTTTCAAGTATGATGCCTTTCTTCATTTTCGTCAAATCTATAAAAACATCCTTGAAACGCAGGTATTCAGAGAAACTCAGAGGAAATACTTCAAATGTAACATTTCGTCCAGTAAGTAAGGTTGAGTACTCTTTTTTGAGAAGATGTGAACTTGAGCCAGAAATAACAAACTTATCTCCGGTCTGCTTGTCATACATACTTCGTATCCATGCTTCCCATTCTTTCTTTCGGTGTATCTCATCAAAAAAAACATATGCTTTTTTCTCGCTGTTCACATTTTCCCTGTATGAAGTGTAGATGTCGTCCAAAGAGTCATCATGCAGCTTACTATCCTCAAGATTTACAAACAAAATTTGAGCAGCATCCACACCGCCGTTTATTATTTTTTTAATCATCTGGTACATCAGCGTGCTTTTTCCGGAACGGCGAACCCCTGTAATCACCGTAACTTCTTTCAGCTGTACCGAACCAACGAGCATTGTGTAATCGGAGCGTTCTCTTCCATGAAGTTCATCCGGGACTTTCCCATCGCTCCACCACGGATTCCACTCAACGAGCTTATTATGTTCCATGTTATGTTAGAACGTAGCAAATACTATATAAATGTTACGTTAGAACGTAACAAAATAGCACAAAATGTTACGTTTGAGTGTAACGTTGAATCATTCCAGTTTGACTAATCATTGCCGTTACCTCAGGAAGAAAAAAAATAAAACGTATCAAAAACCACCTGCCAATCAGCCGGCGGCATGACGTTACGACGCATACTACCATGCGTGTTTTGTTTTCGCCTTCCTTCTGCTTCAAAACACCATTAAAACAAATTCCAAACCAAAAACATTTAAACCTCTCCTCTATAAAGTAATCATGACAATCAAACAGGCACTGCAGGACATAAAAAATGGAAAAATGATTATCATTACAGACAGTGCTAACCGCGAGAACGAAGCTGACCTCGTCATGGCAGCAGAAAAAGTCACCTCTGCACACATCAACTTCATGGCTACCCATGGTCGTGGCCTAATCTGCTTTCCAATAACAAAACAGCATGCTCAAAAGCTTGATATTCCGTTGATGGTCGAGCAAAACACTGAATCACACAAAACAAAATTTACCGTTTCTATCGATGCAATTCACGGCACAACCACTGGTATTTCAGCAGACGACCGCGCCCTTACGATACGCAAAGCCCTGCAGAAAGACGCAAAAGCAGATGACTTCCGTCGTCCGGGTCACGTTTTCCCAATTATAGCGGAAGACATGGGCGTTTTACAACGTGCTGGTCATACCGAAGCAGCCGTTGATATTGCCCGTTGTGCAGGTCTACAGCCAGCAGGTGTCATTTGTGAAATCATGAATGAAGACGGCACCATGATGCGCGAAGACATTAAATTATTTGCAGAAAAACATCACCTAAACATTATTTCAATCGACGACATAAAAACATATCGTATAAAGAACGAGCTGCTTGTTGAAAAGATAGTTGAAACAAAGCTGCCGACAGAATTTGGTGAATTCCAGCTTCTTGCATTCAAAAATAAGATAAATGACACTGAAGAATTTGTTTTGCTCAAAAAACCTTTTGCACCATTCGTTCGCATCCATTCCGAATGTTTCACCAGTGAGGTGCTTGGCTCATTGCGCTGCGACTGCGACGAGCAATTAAAAACAGCGATGTCAGTCATTGGTAAAAAAGGTGGCATGATAATTTATCTCCGTCAGGAAGGGCGCGGTATCGGTCTATTAAACAAACTTCATGCATACACGCTGCAGGATAAAGGGTATGATACGTTTGCCGCAAACGAGCAGCTTGGTTTTGCCCATGACGAACGCGAGTACAGCGTTGCCTACCAAATTTTAAAATATTTCAATCTTAAAAAAATAACACTTCTCAGCAATAATCCCGATAAAAAAGCACAGCTCGAGAAGTATGGCATTGAAGTTACCCAAATGCCAATAGGTTCAGTCCCAACGATACATAACAAAGATTACCTTTTGGCAAAAAAACAGAAAGGTCATCTTCTTGATGTCGATGAAAAACTGATTTTTATATGACAACCGTTCTTTGTACCGGCATACCGTTGGATAGAAAAATTTAAATTGATGTTCATTATTTTAGAACAACATGCTTAAAAAACTATTCACTTCAAAAAACAGAGTAAAGATTCTCCAATACTTTTTCCAACATGAATCAGGTCGCATTCGGGCAATTTCAAAACAATGCCTGATAAGCCCAAGCGCAGTTAAAAGAGAAGCGGACAACCTTATCTCTCTCGGCATTCTTTTAAAAGATAAAAACGGTCTGACTGTTAATAACGCATGTAGTTTCATTGATGACTTAAAAAATATATTTATTAAAACGGATTTAATAGTCATACCTATTATTAACGAGTTGAAAAAGCTTAAAAAAATATCATTTGCTCTGATTTTCGGCAGTTTTGCTCGTGGTTCTTTTTCAGCAGAAAGTGATGTGGACATCCTAATTATTGGAGATAGTCATTCAAAAGAGGTATATCATCGTATGGATAACATTGAAAAAAAAATAAAGAGAAGCGTTAATCCTATTTTGATGCAGCTATCCGAACTGAAAAGTAATAAAAAATCTACCCTCATCAGGGATATCCTTAAAAAGAAAATAATAATGCTGGTTGGCGATGAGAATGAATTTCGAAAAGTTGCTCAATGACGGGAAGATTGAAAAAATAGAGAAGAGCTCGCCTGAATTTGAGACCGTTGATAGTGACCTAAAGTTTGCAGAAGAAGCCTTGAAACTGAAAAATTTTGAGTGGGCGATGGTTGTGGCCTACAATGCCGTTATGCGTGCAGGGATGAAATGTATGGCTTCTTTTGGCTATCGTGCAATTGGTAAAGAGCATCACAAGCATGTGTTTGACTTTTTATCAGAATGTGGAATTGATAGTGTTTTAGTAACGTACTTCGACAGAATAAGACGAAAAAGAAACGATTTTGTTTATCGTGATACCTCTTATGTTTCTGAACATGAAGCTTTTGATATAATCAGCAATGCAAAATTATTTGTTCACAAAATTAGAACATTTGTTCTAAAAAAGAGAACATGACGACCGTTCTTTGCACTGGCACGTTTGACATGCTTCACGCAGGCCATCTGAATTATTTCGAACAGGCAAAAAAATTGGCAGATACGCTTGTTGTTATTGTTGCGCGTGACACAACGGTTGAAAAAGAACGAAAGAAAAAACCAGTGATGAACGAACAGGACAGATTAAAAATCATCCAAAGCCTGAAGATAGTAGATAAGGCTGTCTTAGGAAATGAACATGACAAGCTCAAAACAGTAGAAAAACTCAAGCCCGGCATCATCTGTCTCGGCTATGACCAGCGGGTGGATGAATCAGAACTTGCACAACAGCTCAAAACTCGTGGCATCAACGCAAAAATAATCCGTGCAAAGCCGTACAAAGAAACCATCTACAAATCCAGTATTCTCAAATCACATCAATGTCTTTCAAACAATCCATAACGACTTTTTGGCATCCTTCCATCGTATGAACTATATGATGATCGCGTGTCGCCATCTTTATCTGGTTTGTCCGGTCAACAATTTG
>DATEAE010000073.1:0-2180 GCA_035288505.1 Candidatus Nanoarchaeia archaeon | reverse complement strand
TTGCGCATCACAAAGAGCAGCGCATGATACGAATTCTGAAGCAGCTGAAAAAAACGTTTGTTGCAATTCCGCAAGAGCAGCCTAAATTACAGTCTTTTATTTCTTCGGAACAGAAAATAACCATCGTTGCTGATTATCGTGAAAAAGGTTCCGATGTCATGAAAGAACTGGTTGCTCTCGGAGTATCGCTTCGTCTTGAAAAGCTAGAGCATGCGGATTATCTTTGTTCCGGCAATTGCGCGGTTGAGTTCAAAACAGTTGAAGATTTCGTTGCAAGCATTGTCGATGGGCGGTTGCTTGAGCAGTTGCGCGGACTGAAACAATTTTCACGACCATTGGTCATTGTTCAGGGCGAACAGGATATGTATACTGTGCGAAAAGTTCATCCGCGCGCCATTCAGGGCATGCTTGCTGCAATCGCGGTTAGTTTTTGCATTCCATTGTTGCAGACGAAAAACGCGCAGGAAACGGCATCTCTGCTTGCGGTCATCGCAAAACGTGAGCAGGATACTGGTCGGGATGTTCAAGTTCATGCCCGAAAACCATTGACGCTTGCGGAACAGCAGGAATATGTTGTTTCTGCGTTGCCGAGTGTCGGATTGAAGCTGGCACAACAACTGTTGCAGCATTTTGGTAGCGTTGAAAAAATTGTGAATGCCTCAGAAGATGACCTTCGTAAAGCTGACGGTATTGGAGCATTGCTTGCAGCAAAAATAAAGAAGTTATGTTCTGATGAATACAAGAAATTATCCTAACTCTTTTTTTAATAGTTTTATCGTTTCGTCAAGTGGAATCATCGACACTTCAGCAGCTCCCTTTTTTGCCCCATTTACAGTAAATTCAAACGGATCATCCATGTCTTTTATCAGCAAAATCATGTATACCAAAATAAAACTCGATGCTGCATAGGTCGCAGCTCCAAGAATGAACGTATCTGTTTTTGAAAATACGATAAGGACAATAACCGCAGCTGATATTATCTCCATAATTGTGTAGCCGGCTTTGATGAACATCGTTTCTTTGATGACGTGGACGCGCATGATGTCTTGTCTCAAACCTTTTTGCGTTTCCTCCATCCACGAAAAGCTTTCCTTTATACCGAATTTTGCAAAATGTTTGTTCAGTCCATTGACCTGAGCGTACACTGTTTCGACCTTGGCTTTGTTCTCTAACCAGTTCTTTACTGTTTCTGTTAAGTCAACAAGTGCGACAAGCAAGGCTCTTCTGTTTTTTTTGTTTTGCTCGATACGATTGTGGTCCTGAAAACTCAGGATACCGCTTGCGATTGAACCTAATAACTGTTCGCTGTCCTTGAAATCCTGTAAAATGCCTGCAAGCATGAAGCCGATGAGGAACACTGCTCCTGTGAGCAGGCTTGCGATGATGATATTCATGTCGAGAATGTTCCAGCCTTTCGAGCGTACATAGTATTGGACGAAAAGACCAGGAAGAACAATGAGTAAGAATACTTTAAGCGAGAGTGCCCACTTCTCGTGGAAATCCTTTATGTTTATCCTCCGCATGAGGAAATGATTGTTTTTGTGTTTTTAAACATTTGGAATTCCACCAGTATATTTACTGGTGAGGTGGAATTCTGATGCACTGAGAAACTGCTGTTTCTGGTGCGCCAGAGACGTATCTCTGTGCGTGCTCAAAAACCACCTGTCGTCACGTTCGTGGTTGTGGTTTTTGACATGTGATGGAATGGGTGAGTAAAATTAAGTTGGAACGTCAGATATTTTTCAATTCTGATTCGTTACTGTTGTTACTCTAGGAAAGAAAAAGTCAAACGTTTTTTACGTAACTTTTTTTTCTTCCTTCTGATTCAACGACAGCCTACTTCATCGCTCGCAATCTTCGTATTCTCTCATCAGCGGGTGGATGCGTCGAAAGCAAATTAAGAAAAGCATTCGCGCGAAAGGGATTTGAGATAAACAAATGTGCTGTTGCCGTTGTACTTGCATGTGGTGCCAACGGATGTGCTTTCACACTTCCTGCTATCTTTTCCAATGCAGATGCGAGATGCTCGGGATGTCCAGTGAGCTTTGCACCGGATGAATCTGCGATATATTCACGGCTGCGGGATATGGCAAGCTGTAACATAGTTGCTAAAATTGGTGTTATTATTGCGAGAACGAGCAGTTCAAGTACATTATTGTCCCTGTCTCTGCCACCACCAA
>DATEAE010000072.1:0-3650 GCA_035288505.1 Candidatus Nanoarchaeia archaeon | reverse complement strand
AATACCATATTTCGCCACGCTTGCGCGCAGTTGCAAGTTGCTTGGTGAGTTTGTGTGCAAGCATAATTGGCAACGGCATTAATTCAGGAGTTTCGTTCGTTGCGAATCCAAACATCAAACCCTGGTCGCCTGCGCCCTGTTCTTTTTTCTCAGCCTCATTGACACCAACGGCAATGTCAGGCGATTGTTCGGATAAAGCAACGAGCACGCCACAAGTAGCACCTTCAAAACCATACTCTGGTTTATCGTAGCCGATGCCAAGAATAGTTTCGCGTGCAATTTTTTGAACGTCAACATAAGTTCTTGTTGTAACTTCGCCTGCAACAACAACAAAACCGGTTTTGGTCAGACATTCAATAGCGACACGTGCCGTAGGATCATCTTTTATAATCGCATCTAATAAAGCATCACTAATCTGATCGCAAATTTTGTCAGGATGACCTTCAGTAACACTCTCACTTGTAAAAAAATAATGGTTTTTCATGTTCACACCTCTGGAGAAATACATTTGTATCTCCCCTTCATCTGCCACCCCTCTGCCCTGCAGAAACGACTTCTGATTTATAAGGATAATGGAGCTCAACAGGTTGATTCCAAGAAAAATTGGGATCCTGAAAAGTATCTGAAGCGGATACGATATCGCGATAAACCTTAGAATTTCGCAAATCAAAACGCTCGATAACAGAAGGAATAGTGAGAGGAAAACGAGCACGAACGATATCATGGAGTTCACGCTGTGGTAATTTTAATGTTCCATTCGTTACAATATTAAGGGTTACATCAGAAGAACCGATGTCATAGCCAAGCGTAACATTTGCAAAGTCAGCAAGTCGACTTTTAACAACGGAAACAGCGATTGCCCGAGCAAGGAGTGTACCCGTTCTGGAAGGTTTAGTGGGGTCTTCACCTCGACCACTATCTTCGATACAACCATAACTTTGAGCACCTTCGAGCTGTGGCTTCGCTTCTCTCGAGCCTTGATCAACTTCCCATCCACCTCTTACCCAAGAACCTCGTCCATTTACACGAACACTGGGAATTCCGAGTTCTAAACCATACGTAGAGCCCCAGAAAGAAATATATGCACGAACAAGTTCAGTTATCTGTTCTCGAAGCTCTTCAATAGGCTTTTCCGCTTCATGCTGAACTGCAACAGTAACATGCTTGATTTTTGGATTAGAACCTTCGTACAACGCACGGACAGTAACTTTGCCATCAGCACACAATCCATCTATATGAGAAATTGCTGAATCGTAATGACGAGGCACGCAACCATCATTTTGGTAGACACCATCAATCACATCACGAATGCCAACAGCCAGAAATCGTTCCCAAGGCAAGTGATTGGGTGTGCCAAAGTACGCAACCATACGCGGATTGCCCTCATCACCTGCTTCAGTGTTTGAATTAAGGTCGTGAGACTGAGGATTGAAACGAAAATTGCAGATAAGATTATCTGTGTCAGGATGGAGACGATGAACTTCATTATAGTGTTCTCTCGCAAGTCGATTGATTTCAGCGTAAAAGTCTCTGCCGGCATTACTCAGAAAAGATTGAGAGACTTCACCAGAAAAATCGACACGTGGTCTGTCCTCAGAAGAGTATCCGACTGCACGCAAATCAAAACGCGCAGTTGAATCTATTTCTAAAATACGAGCACCGATGATATCAACAAGGTCGCCTTCGATTTGATCTGGCTTCCCTCGTCTGCACGCTTCTGAAGGATGCGAAACGAGTTCAGGATAGTAGACCATAATTACAATTCACGACGAGTTATTTATAAACATTCCTGCAAAAAATAGTCCAATAGGAATAAAAAAGAAAGGTTTAAATATAAATAATTATTCCAACGACTCATGTCGCACGACTTATCCGAAATAAAAAAAATAAGGAAAAAGCTTGGATTAACACAAACGCAGCTCGCTCATAAATCAGGAGTGTCTCAAAGTCTCATCGCAAAGATTGAGGCAGAAAAGCTCGATCCAGGCTACAGCAAAACAACGCAGATTTTTGACGCGCTCGAACAGCTTACCCAAAATGAAGAGTTATCAGCTGAGGACGTCATGAACCGAAAAATGATAACCGCAAAGATAAATGACAGTGTGACAGAAATTATCAAAACAATGAAAAAATACGCAATTTCACAGATGCCCGTGCTTGACAACGAAAAACCGGTTGGACTAATCACAGAACACACCCTTCTCGAAAAAGTAGAAGATATGTCTTTCGCAGGCATGAAAGCAAAGGACATCATGGAAGATTGCCCTCCTATTATAACACCACACACGAAGCTGAGCGTGTTTTCGAATTTGCTTCGCTACTTTCCAATCGTGCTTGTTGTGGATAAGGGCAAACTGCTCGGATTAGTGTCAAAAGCAGATGTGATTGTAAAAATAACGTGAATTAGGTTTTCGCCAAGTTATAGTCTATGAACTCCCAGTGCAGTGTTACCAAAGGAAGAAAAAAAATAAACGTTTTACGTAACTTTTTTTATCGCCTTACTTCTGCTTCAACGCTCAGAGGCAAGCCTCTGGCGTCTTAGAAATCCTGCTGGATTTTAAGACGACCACGATTTAAAAAATAGGAATACATAAATACTCTTTTTATTTTCAAGCTTTCATGCAATTATCCGAAAGAATTCAATCGGTTCAAGAATCAAAAACACTTCGTTTTCGACCGTTGATTGAGCAGCTGCGTGCAGAAGGGAAAAAAGTCATTGATTTTGCAATGGGCGAGCCTGATTTCGATACACCGGAAGAAATAAAGTCCGCAACAAAAAAAGCTTTGGACAACAACAAAACAAGATACGCGCAAACCGCTGGAATTGCTGACTTAAAAAAAGCTATTTGTAAGAAACTGAAACAAAACAATCTCGAGTATGAAGAAAATGAAATTTTGGTCTCAAACGGCTCAAAACAAATATTGTACGAATTATTTCAGGTTCTTTGTAATCCAGGAGATGAAGTCATTATTCCCGTGCCATACTGGGTGAGTTTCGCAGAACAGGTAAAGCTTGCAAGCGCAACACCAATATTTGTCGAAACCAAAGCTGCTCAGCTCGATGTCAAAAAGATAAAAGCTGCACTCACAAAAAAAACAAAAGCAATTATCATCAATACTCCAAACAATCCAAGCGGCGCTGTTTATAGAACGAATGATGTTAAAGAAATTGCAGAGTTGGCAGCGGAAAAAGAAATAACAATTGTTTCAGACGAAGCGTACGAAATGCTTGTATATGATGGATTGCACCATGTCAGTGTCGCATCGTTGAGCAGCAAGATAAAAAAACAGACGGTCACTGTTCAGAGTTTTTCCAAGCCCTATTCTATGATGGGCTTTCGCATCGGCTATTGTGCAGCAGAAAAAGAGATTATCGCAGCAATGAGCAGGTTGCAGGACCATTTATCGTCGAATGCATGCACATTTGCACAGTACGGCGCGATTGAAGCGTATCAGATGAATCAAAGCGATATTAAAAAGCGCATTGCACAGCTCGAAAAGCATAGAAACGTTGCATACGCTGAAGTAACAAAAGTATTTGATTGTATCAAGCCACAGGGCGCATTCTTTTTATTTCCAGACGTTTCAAAGGTGCTCGGCAAAAGAACTGCAGAAGAATTTTCAATGTTTCTGTTGAAAGAAGCAAATGT
>DATEAE010000071.1:0-2470 GCA_035288505.1 Candidatus Nanoarchaeia archaeon | reverse complement strand
TAATTAGCATAAAGTCGCGACTTTTTCCCAGGACCAAACCATAGTATTTTGGCAGAATATTTTTTCTCATGGCAACATAGGTTTTGTCCTTGGTAGCCAGAACAATGTTGCTTCCTTTGGTTTTGCGGTATTTCTGCAGGTTTTTTTGGATAGCGGTGGCGATCTTTTCCTCGCTGTTTTCGGAAATGTCGCTGAGGATGGAGTAAAATAATCGTTCTGAATCAGTTTTTCCCTGCGTTTTATATCGCGGATGATATTTGATCTCGTCTTTGATCACTCCATTATGACAGAAGACACATTCACCAAGCACAGGGTGGTGTGCTTTGAAAGGGTGGGTATTTTTTATGGAGACTTCACTGCCGGCTTTTCTTCGTACGTGAGCGATAAGGAAATTAGTAGTAAGGTTGTCCAACTTTTTAACTTCCATGTCTTCAAAAATTGCCTTTTGGGATTTTTTGATAATGAAATCTCCTTTTTTATCTTGATAAGCGATGCCCCAACCGTCAGCATGTTTCCAGCTGCCGTGACCTTTTTTCTGGTTCATCTCGTGCCGGGAGTTTTCATCTTCGGCCATGCTCTTGATACTTTCCAGAACTTTGGCGGCATCAACATTTCCAGAAGCGACAATTATGCGGCACATGTTCTTTCCTTTAGTCTGAGGTGACGTCAGAGAATTTAAGGTAATAAGAGGTATCGCTGCCGGCTCGGTAATAAAAGAAGCGATTTACTTGTTTCGAACCAGTATAATTACGGTGTCCACCGGTGGGCTGGAGTTGAAAAGTTCGAGAGAGGTAAGCGCCGATCTGCTCTCCGTTTTCCCTGCGGTCGACCAAGATAGTAAAATCATATGAATGTATGCTAGCAAAATCTCTCAGCCAGGGATTTTCAGTGATATGTACATTATCTTTGCCGTATCTTCTGACCAGTATCTGGGTTAGATTGTCGAGGGTAAGAGGAAAGGCAGGAGATTTAAGAGGAATCACGGCGGCATTTGATTTTTTTCTTTCTCCGGAAAAAGTTCTGGGGAGCTCTCGTGTTGTTTCAGTCATGAGGTAGCCTACTTTTACACTCTTTCTTTTAAATCTTTCGTGGGTAGGGCACAATTCGAAAAGTGAGTGATATATAAATAAGTAGAACAACCCTCTTAATGTGTTATCACACAACAAAAAGAGGTGTTTGTTCTATGACAGAAATACAACTGAATTTTAATAACCTTTCGGATTCTGAAGCGCTATTTAGCTTATTTCCAGCTTCTGACAAATACGAGTTTACCGCCAAAAAGGTGTTTCGCCTGAAACACCGCATTTTCTGTTCTTGCGGAACAGAAATGGCGCATAACGGGTTTGATTATGCGCGCAAACATGGTTTTGGCAAAGTAAAAATTGGAAAACAAATTTGTCAGGATTGCGGTAATCAATACCACGAAGATAAAAGCTTCTGGAAGAAGCTTCTTTCTCAGTGGAAAGAACTGATTACCAACTTTATCATGATGTTGAGAGACGCAGATGTATCATGGGATGTCGTCTCAAAAATCATGAATTTTATCATCCCCTTTGGCAAAACAAAAGCAATGTACCTGTTCAATAACAGAATTGAACAATTTGAGTATCCGCAAGACAATTATCTCATCGTCAATTACGATGAGCAGCACCCTAAAAAAGGCAGGACACAGAAGTTTAGATTAACACTTCTGAATTATGAGACAAAAGTTCCAATTGCAGAAGGTCTCTTCGATAACAAAGACGAAGAGACTATCAAGAATTTTCTGCAAGAACATCTTGATATCAGCAAGGAACTGGTCATAATTACTGATTGTGACCGCCGTTATCCGAAAATATTCAAAGATTTATGGGGCAAAAAACTTATTCATCAGAAGTGTTTATTACATCTCAACAAACTGGTGGTTAAAGATTTTGGCAAGACAAAATCTTTGCTTAATGAATACAACAAATACAAACTTCTAGATATTTTCTACAACCGCAGAAAAGAATTGAAGTTTCTTGAGAAACTGCTCAAGAAACAGGACAAGAATAATTTTGTTGACGATAAAGAAAAGAGAGAATGGGTTTATTCAAAGCTAAATGATTTTAGAGAATATGTGAAAGGGCTTGAAAATCAGCGGCGAAGAGAGAATCAAAATCTTCCACAGCGACCATTGTGGAAAGCCAAACAATTGTTCGATGAGCTTTGGCAACAAAGACAACTGTTGCCAAAGAAAGCAAAAGACAGATTGAAAATGATTGGTGATAATTGGAAATATTTCACTGCTTTTTACTCGGTAAAAGATTGCCCTGCAACCAACAATGCAATTGAGAATTATTTTTCAACCAGCTTGAAGACGCACAGAAAAAAGCAGTTAAGAACGGACAAAGGTTTGCTAAACCACATGAAACTTGCTGCTCTCAAAAGAGCAGAGGGTTTTGCAAACCCAAAGAGAACAATTCTTCAGATTTATGGGTTATTCAAACTC
>DATEAE010000070.1:0-3149 GCA_035288505.1 Candidatus Nanoarchaeia archaeon | reverse complement strand
TTTTTTGCACTTGCAACGTCTTTCTTGTCAACACGAGCTTCCATGATGATATCACCGGTAAAAACACGTGCTGCCATGCTGATGGGTTTTCCAAACGCTAACTTCATTCCCGTACTCATACGGTCTGCGCCTGCACCCGTAGCTAAAGGATTTTCACGGAGGATATGGAACGGATATTTTCTGATGCGTAAAAAGTATGAATTTTTGCCAATGGCTTCAAGAACCCTGTTGGATGTCTGACGAGCACTTTCAAGTGCGTTGTGCCTGATTTGGACGTCTCTTTTCGCAACGAGAAAAAGCGTTTTCTCAAATTTGCCGCGAGGATCGCCATGTTCAAAGCGTGTAATCGTCAAATGAGGACGTCCCTTGATATAACTGAGCTTCTTGTACTTGCTTATTCTTGTATAGGGCCGCTCAATATTTCGGTAAGCTGTAAACTTGCGTAAACGTGCCATAAAGCGGAGGAATGGCTGAGGTTTATAAAGGTTGCTTTTGTATTCTTCTTTCAGATAAATAAGATTAAATATCCCAAGTTTGTTGTTAAATAGCGAAGCGGTGAAAAAGAAATTGTCGCTCGAGAAGATCCTGCAGGGCATTGTTATTCTCGCGGCCACCGCGCTCCCTGGATGTTATGCCAATTCTATCCGTGATGCTCCACAACCATCAGAAAGAAAAGTAATGCTGGACGAGCAATGGAAAAAGTACATCACCGACTTATCAAAATACAGAGGACAGGACTCTCATGTTGGAAAAGAAAAAGATTTTGCGCGCTACAATCGATGGCTTGCACATCTTGCCGGAAAAAGATTTGATGAAACAAAGTTTGTCATCATCCCAAATGGTAGGATTGGTGGGCTGTTGTCATGTGGCATCGGAGGATTCCTTGCACCAGGTGGCATCTACTGGAACAGACGTATACTCGTTCGTGAAGGTTCAGTATCCCTGAGAGACGTCGCCCATGAGTTCGGCCATATGTATGATCCTTCTCTAAATTCATGGGACTACCTCACAGACCGCTCCGAGCGTTGTAGGATGGAATCCGTCTCCGAAGCTTTTAGTTTGCACGCAGGAATAGAGCTCATAAAACGAGGAAACATCAATGAAGGAGCTCAGCTCGCCGACATTCACCATGCGCCTCTTGAACTTCGGGAAGATAATCCATACTGCTCAGGTCAGTATATCACAATGGTCTTGATGAGTGATGATGGAAAAATGAGGAACGCTTGGCTTTACCTCGCGACGCACGATACACGCGACATCATGCATCGTGTAGCCCACATTGTGCGGCGAAAAGGGCAGGCTGAAGCCATTGCGGAGGGTACAAAGAAGCTGTACGAGGAGCGTGCAAGTGCAGGTGCACAATACAAAGAGATGTATACGGAATCTCTGTTGGTCAGTCGGTCAAATAAATAACTTTATCAATTTTATACGCAGAGATTTTATAACATTCGCCACGTACATCATCGCATGATAAAAAAAATAAAAGGCGGTTACAAAGTCGTTTCAGAAAAAGGAAGAAACATGGGAACGTACAAAACATTGGCAGAAGCGAAGAAGCGGTTGCAGCAGATTGAGTATTTCAAGCACCGAAAAAAGTAAGCTCAGTTTCTCTAAACGTTTAAATACCACGTCGTTAAAAATGTGTCATGCTCAATAAAAATACATTCGCAACCAAAAAAGGTTTGGCACAAATGCTCAAAGGTGGCGTCATCATGGATGTTGTAACCCCAGAGCAAGCTAAAATCGCAGAAAAAGCAGGTGCCGTTGCCGTCATGGCATTGGAACGAGTCCCTGCTGATATCCGTGCAAACGGCGGCGTCGCACGCATGTCTGACCCTCTTCTCATCAAAGCAATCATTGCAGCAACAACTATCCCCGTGATGGCAAAAGCGCGCATTGGTCATATGGCAGAAGCGCAAATTCTTCAGGCATTGAACGTCGATTATATTGATGAATCAGAAGTATTGACACCCGCAGATAAAAGACACATCAACAAGCGCAAATTTAACGTGCCCTTTGTTTGTGGCGCGCGCAATCTGGGCGAGGCGTTGCGACGTATCCATGAAGGCGCTGCGATGATACGCACAAAAGGAGAAGCAGGAACAGGAAACGTTGTCGAAGCGGTACATCACATCAAAACGATACGCACGGAAATTGTCAAACTTAAAAAAATGAATTTGTTTCAGCTGCGCCAGAAAGCGCGCGAATATCGCGTTCCGTTTGCTCTTGTCAGAAAAGTGCGTGAGATTGGTCGCTTACCTGTCGTCAATTTTGCAGCAGGCGGTGTTGCAACCCCTGCGGACGCGTCATTGTTGATGCAGCTCGGCTGTGATGGCATTTTTGTTGGTTCTGGCATATTCAAATCAAAAAATCCGGAAGCGATGGCACGTGCGATTGTTCTCGCTACAACACATTATCAGGATGCTTCGTTCATTGCAAAAGTGTCCGAAGGATTGAGTGTAATGGCCGGTCTTGAAATAGAAAAACTTGACGTCAAAATGGCGGAGCGCGGATGGTAAGCATTGGCGTTCTTGCGTTGCAGGGCGATTTTGCCGAACACAAAGCAATGCTTGACCGTTGCGACATTACTGCTTATTTTGTACGAACACCTGAAGAGCTTCAGAACGTTGATGGATTAATTATTCCCGGCGGTGAATCAACAACAATCAGCAGACTGATGCGGTTGAATGGTATTGATAAAGCATTGCAGGAAAAAATACACAATGGTTTTCCTGTATTTGGAACATGCGCAGGTGCTATTGTTCTTGCACACAAAGTTTTAGGAAACAAATTTCACGATAATAATGGTTTAAACGCATTGAACATTACTGTCCATAGAAATGCGTACGGTTCCCAAGTGGAAAGTTTCGAGACAAATCTGCATGTCAAAGGATTTCATAATCTCATTCCAGCGGTTTTTATCCGTGCGCCGATGATGGAAATCAATGACGGCGTCGAAGTGTTATCAGAGCTGGACATGCATCCGGTGTTGGTTCGACAAAAAAATATTTTGGCAGCGACGTTTCATCCTGAGCTGACGAAAGACACGAGAATTCATCAGTATTTTGTTGAGATGGTGAAGAAAAATGGACGTTGAAACATTAAGAGAACGGCTTACTCACGCACAAGAGCATTTGGCACCTTTGTTT
>DATEAE010000069.1:0-2343 GCA_035288505.1 Candidatus Nanoarchaeia archaeon | reverse complement strand
AACAAATCCACGCAAGGTCGGAACAAGGGATAATTCAGGAAGCGAAAATAAAATTCTGGGCTTACCAAAAAATAAAACGCTACGGCGAAGCGTAGCGATAGCTACGCTGGAGTTATGCAACACAGCAAGTATAATCTCTATCTTTTTTTTATCGGAGGGTTTTTTGACATTATCCCACCTTTTGAGTGGTTTGTATAATCTTAAAATTGCTTATGAAGTTCACTCTTCTCTTTTACTTTTATGAGCTCATACTTGAACATATAACTGTCTTCTTTGTAGTTTTGGTTGGGCTCGTTTTCAATACCTCTCATATTGTTCACAATCATTTTCATGAAATCTAATCCGCACGCGTACGCCAATGGATAGCCACCGCCAAATCGAGGATTCACTTCTGATATGATGAAGCCGTCCTTTGTTTTGAAGCAGTCGATATCGATTGGTCCGATTAAATTCATGTCTGTCACCAGTATTTTTGCGAGATTTATTGCTTCCGCTTCTTTTGTTGAAACAGCTTTATCTGTTTCGCCCGCACGCATCAGCAGTTTTTTTTTTGGGAATACCGAGATGATATTTTTGCTAATCACATCGCTATATACATCAATTCCAAATTCTTCTCCTTCAATAAACTGTTGTATAATTATCTCGTCTTTTTCGGTGATGCCAGGCAACTCGTCCAACTTGTTTATCTTTCTTAGTCCGATGCTTGCGCTCCCTTTGCAGGGCTTTATCATCAGTGGAAAATGGATTTCGTTACTTTTCAGCGCTTTTTCTGCTTCTTCAGTCGTACGATATGTCGGAATTGTTTTGTATCCATGGTTTTTGAGGAATTGGTGAAATCGGTATTTGTCAAAACAAGTTTCGACCGATTCATAATTTGAGACGATGCAGTTGATGCCGTGCTGCTTGAACTTTTCTTTGTTCAACGCAAGAAGCGAGAGCTCCGGATCGATCAATGGTATAACTACAGAGACGCTGTGCTTCTTGCAGGCTTCGATAAGCTTGTCGATGTATGTTTGATCATTTATCTGCGGCAGGATCACTGCTTCATCTGCCTCGTACAATGTAGGCGCGTGCGGACTGCAGTCTGCGGCGATGACTTTTCCGCTGCCGGACAATGCGTTTTTCATGAACTGTACCAGAAGACAGCGCCGTCCTGCACTGGTGAACATGATGTTCATCGGCTCACCTGCAATTTTTTATGAAGAAGTGTTTCGTTTATGTTCATGGTTTTGAGATGATTGAATATCCGCTCTGTTGCTTTTTTGTCTCCAAATGGGTTTTTTACCTGCTTCAATTGAGTGTTGAATTCTTTATCGTGCAAGGCTTTGTTTATCGCTTTTGTTATGTCGTTTGTTTCATATCCGCAGTTAATGACATTTGCTGCCTGTTCTCTGCCTTTCTGTCTGTTGCCGATGTTTACGACTGCTTTTTGGAATGTTGGCGCTTCTAAAATTCCAGAGCTTGTGTTGCCGACCATCAGTGTACAATGTCTCATCAGGCTTGCATAAACATTTCTTGGCATGTGCTTGATGAGCTTTATATTCTTGTTCTGTTCTGCTGCTTTTGTGAGTTCTTTTGTAATTGTCAATCGTGATGTGTCTTGATTTGGAAAGAATGCAATAATTTCCATACTGTATTTTTTGATTGCTTCAATCGCATTTTTAATCTGGCGTTCGGTATCTTCATATTCTATCGTCACTGGATGATACACGAAGAGCATGACGCCTTTTGAAAATTGCATGTTGAATTGTTTTTCTAATGTTTCTTTTGGAACTATCGCTATTGTTTCTAAGAGGTCAACGATCATTGAACCAGTGGTTATAACGCGCCATTCTTCTTCCCCTAAACCGATAATGTTTTTTCTTCCATTATTGTCAACGGCATAATGAATATGGCTCATCTTTGTTGTTGCATGTCGGAGTTTGTCGTCGATTGCGCCTTCGGTGATATATCCACCGGCAATGTGAACTAGAGGTATATGGAACGGTGTCGTGCCTAATGCTGCTGCACACGTCTCAAATCTGTCTCCTATTACCACAATTATGTTGGGTCTTAATAGGCTGATGGCTTCTGCTATACCCTTCACAATAGTTCCCATGGCGCTTGCGACGTCTGTTGGCTGGTCGCCGTCCATGTGCATGTCTACTTCGGCTGCGATACTGAAGCCATCACTTTTTATTTCGTCTATTGTCATTCCCATATCTTTCATCAGATGAGAACCGGTTACGATGAGCTGTAATTCTAGTTCAGCATCGTTCTTTATCATGCTGAGCAGTTTTTTTAATATGCCGTACTCTGCTCTGCTTGCTGTCACTATTGCGATCTTACGCATCCACATCCTCC
>DATEAE010000068.1:0-4317 GCA_035288505.1 Candidatus Nanoarchaeia archaeon | reverse complement strand
ATCTCACGCGCACGTCCGAAAAAATGTCCAGTGGCTTTTCATAACAAAAGCCCAATTCACAAGTGTAAGAGTGCCTGCTTCGCAGTTTCTCTAAACCCCTCAAAATTAGAGGGGACTTCGATTCTTATTAAATCAGGAAGTTATGGAAAACTCTGATGTTACGTACTTTTTTTTTCTTACTTTTGCTTCAGCGACTGGCATTACTGGACGTTGTGTCTGCGCATAAAAAAAGTGGATAATCACCTCGTGGAAGAGCAGATGAAAAATCTAAAGAGTAATGAGTTTTTACCTCTTCGATAATTCCTGAAGATATGCTTCTCGAAGTTTATACATTTTGTTTACTGTTGCATCGCCCAGTGCTGTGCGCATGTCTTGTTCGAGCTGTCCTTCCTCTGCCAGCTTAGAATGTCTTTTACTTTTCTCTAGGAGAGGAATTCCCCATAAGATTCCCTGAGCGTCGCCATTTGCTCTGCGAACTTCAACCTTTCTTACATACGGCAGTTGAAAAGCAGCGTCTGCGATTGGACCCAACGTCATTGTTCCATTGGAAGGAAATTCTACCGTTTCAACAGCGGCTCGCCCTTTCTTCTGTATATCAATAAACAGGCAATACATCAATTCCATGACTGATGATTTCACTCTCTTCATTATAAACTTTGTGGAAAGTAATATAAAAACTTCTGACATTACAACACTCATGAAGCATATATTTGTCATCGGCGATGTAGAGCTCGGCGCCGGCAATAAAACCGACGATTTCATCGCAGATAAAGTTCTCTCCCGACTCATTTCATCTTGGAGTGTCCATAAAAATGCTGACCTTGTTCTGAATGGCGATACCTTTGATTTTTTGAAATGTCCTTATACGCTTCCTGCACAATATACACGTCATGTAACTGCTGAGATTGCGGTGAAAAAATTGCACTTAGTCATAAAAGCTCATCCTCTTGTTTTCCGTGCACTAAAAAAATTTGCAAAAAACAATATGATTTATTTCATTCGCGGCAATCATGACCTTGAATTAGCGTTTCCTGCAGTACAGCAGGAACTGCGTCTGTATCTGAAAAATGTGTGGTTCCCAGGACTGCAATACGTTTTTCAAGATGTGTATGTCGAACACGGACAACAGTACGATCCTGCAAACTGGATGCATCCCCGACGCTTGTTCGCTTATCTCGGTGGAAAGCGCATTCTGAACAATACGTTTTCTTCATTCACCGTGATTGGCGCATTGATTCCTTTGAAAGAAGAACATCCCTTTCTTGAACGCATCAAGCCATGGCCTTTGATGATGCGGTTTCATGCACCCATCGGAAAAAAAGTTAATCGAACCATCTTCTTTTATTTTCTTAAAAGTGTGTTCTATTACCCGTTGCGGTATTATGCAGACCCGACTCATCAATTTCCCCGACAATTTATTGGCGAATTCGTTCGCAGAGTACGGTCATGGAACTGGGATCTTGCCGACTATTTGCCGATCTTCAAGAAAAAGAACCGACCTCAAAAAGTTATTGTACTCGGTCACATTCATGAATCGTTGATAGAAAAAAACAAACATCGGGTTATCATCCGGCCTGGAGCGTGGAGAGATGAATACTTGTTGTACAGCTCAGGCGTGGTTGAGCCAATCAGGAAACAATATGTTCATATCACCGTTGGAAAAAAGACGCGTTGGAAAGTTGAGGAATTGCCTCGTTACAGAACCTCGCTGAATTTTTATGAGATTGTTCGTGATGAACAGAAAGTACTTGCAGCTGCGATTGAGGAAGAACGAACAGTGAAGTAACGAAAGTATTTTTAACAGAACAGTTGTCGGGCAGCTTATGTTCGACGTCGCAATCGTGGGTGGTGGTATTACCGGCTCTGCGTTGTTCTATATGTTAAGCAAGTATTCAGATGTAAAAAAAGTCATCCTCTTTGAAAAAAATGTCATTGGTGGCGTTAATTCTCACGAGAAAAATAATAGCCAAACTCTTCATTTTGGTGATATTGAAACTAATTTTTCTTATGAGAAAGCTGTGCGATTGCGTGACGCTGCCGGAATGGTCGTTGCTTATCTGCAGAACCACGATGGACTGAGCAGGAAAACCAAAAAAATGGTGATTGCTGTTGGTGATAATGAGGTGCTCACACTCGAGCATCGGTACAACCACTTTAAAAAAATATTTCCTCAACTCAAGAAGCTTTCAAAAGAGGAAATTGGGCTGATTGAACCTACAGTTGTAGAAGGTCGCCGTGAAAACATCATCGCTTTATGCTCTGATGATGGGTATGCTGTCAATTTCAGGAAGCTTGCGCAATCCTTTATCGATGAAGGCAAAAGCACTAGCATGGTTGTTTCACTTGCTTCGGTTGTGCGTCGTATCACAAAAACAGATGAAGGCTATCTGCTCGATGGTACTGCTGCGCGTAGTGTTGTTGTGTCTGCAGGCGCGCATACGTTGTCTTTTGCACACCAATTGGGTTATGCTTTGGATTATATTATATTTCCTGTGGCGGGCGGCTATTATGGCGCAAACCATGTGTTGCGTAATAAAGTATACACTCTTCAGGACGAACATTTCCCGTTCGCTGCGCTTCATGGCGACCCTGATGTTGATGACGGCTCTTTCACTCGATTTGGGCCTACGGCGAAACCAATCCCCTTGCTCGAGCGGCATGTGTACTCAACTCTTAAAAATTTTATAGGTATATCTCTCAGCACAAAAGCTGTTTTTAGTATGTTCTCGCTTTTCAGACATACACGACTCATCACTTTTCTCTTGAAAAATATTTCATTTAGCATTCCTTTTTTTGGAAAGTATCTTTTTGCACGCAATGCACGGAAAATTGTTCCTCTGCTCAAAACCGCGCAGTTAATTCCTTTGCGCGATGGAGGTATCAGACCACAAGTATTTGATACTGAGAAAAAGCAGTTGCTGATGGGCGACGTCAAAGTGTATGGCGAACGTGCTATTTTTAATGTTACACCTTCACCTGCTGCTTCTGTCTGTCTCAAAAATGCGCTCGATGATATGCGAAGGCTCGCTGCCCAGCTTGGTTTCCATGTTGATGAGGAAAAAATTAGGAAGGATTTTGGGTTGTCTGAATGCTGATGAACAAATCCTCATACAATTAGTCTTTTTTCTCTCGTCTTATGTCTTGAGATAAGTAATCAGTCAACAAAGATTTTTCTGTTCCCTTCAGTGCAGTTTTCATTCTTTGCAAAATTCCAGGATGTTCGTTTAACTGATATGTTCCTTGCAATCTTATTACATTCCCATCATCTTCTGCGGCAGCCGCACCATTACGAATTCTGGTTTGCCAATGGTTTACAGCATATCCAAAAACAAAGGCTCTTTCCATCATACTCCCTATCACATTTCTCTGATGTACCCATCCAACATGTTCGCATAGCTCCGCCCATTTATCATGGGGTGTGGGATGGCTACTCTCACTCATTAATTCGGATTTGACTTCTTCAGGCACATCTGATGATACGTCGAATGATAAATCTCGCGTGTGATTTTTAGTTTCATTATCGTATTCTTCAGGCGTAAATACGTAGATATCTGCATTCGCTTCGAGTAGCCTGAAATCCTCAGTATTTGTCTGATTAATATAAACAACAGGCCTGACGTTTCCTATCTTGGTCACGAGTATCTCTGGAATTTTTGCGACTTCTCCATCTGGTTTCGTATATGTTCTCCCAATAAGTTCCACTTCATCGTTAGATTCAAGTTTTACCTTGTATGTGCTTAACATGAAATGCCTTGAACCTGGTGCCATGAAAATAAATCCTAATTCAGGCCACGTGGCTTTTCTGAGATCTCTATTGAAATCATATCTCTGCATCCCTTTCTCAATAGCTTGTTGAATGAATGTTGGCAATCGATCAGGTCTTCTGAATCCTTTTTGTGCCTGTCCCAGATAATATTCCAACGGACTGTCTTTGAATTTAGGAATTAACTCATACAATTCATCAGATTTTGGCGGAGCATTTAACAGCTCAATCAATCTTTTTCCATTTGCTTCTTTTACACTTCTTTCAAGGACTTCTTTTGCTTCTGCTTATTTTTTTTTTACTCCTGTTCTGCGACTTCTAACTTTCTCTCAAGATCTTCTTTGCTTTCTCTGAGTTTATCCTTTTCTTCACCGAGTTTGTCGTGTTCTCTTTCCAAAGAAGAATATCTTTCTCCAAGGGTTGTATGTTCCGATTGGAGAGCGGTATATTTTTGGTTAGCGACCGCAAGATCTGCTTTCAAGGCTTCGTTTGCTTTTTTTCCAAATGGGTCCATTTCAGAGGAAATTTGAGCTGTTTCCTTATAAAGATTACTC
>DATEAE010000067.1:0-3893 GCA_035288505.1 Candidatus Nanoarchaeia archaeon | reverse complement strand
CTGCTGATGACGATAAATAAGAGGTGAAGGTTGACCCATCCCGTAGATTGTGACATCATTCCATCCTTCTTTGTTGTTATCAGGGCGAATCTCTACAAGCATAAATGCGCTAAAGAAAAACTTTCCGGAAAGGCTTGCCTTTGCAAAATTCTCAGACATTTCTTCTAATGTTGGCTCTGTTCCGTTTCGATGTGCGCCTATAAAATATTTTTGTGCAACTGTATGCGCATGCAGAAATGCAAAAAGCCCTTTACCCATGCCATCCATCGTTGCGATGCTCGTTACATCTGAGCGGCGGACAACACCAACGTAGTCCCCCGGGATTCGACCATCTGCTGGAATACATCTTCCAACAAGCTCAAGTTCACTTCTGCTATAATCAAATGCTCTTATCTCTTGAGCGTATGTTAGAATATTTTTATCACCATCAAGAGCCTGCTGCTTTTTATCCATGATAAGCTAACTTTGCCCTCTCTTTTTATTCTTTTTTATAAATGAAAGCTGTTTAAACTGTTTAGTTTACTCTTGAAATTTGTATTTTTTAATACTTTTGTTACAAAAAAAAGGTTTATTCCAATTCAAACGTTTAAAAAATTCTCAATAACCTATTTATATAACTCATCTCTCGCAGGATTTGAGGTGGTTTTCATGGCGATTGCTCAAACTGTTCATATTTCTCCAAGTGTGAAAGAGTTACACTTGACGCACGGTGGTTTTGAAGTTGTTGATTTCAAGTTTGTTGATGTTCTGGGCAAATGGCAGCATTTCAGCATTCCTTCATCACAATTAACACAGGACATTTTTTCTGAAGGGATTGGCTATGACGGCTCAAGCATCCGCGGATTTCAAAGTATTGAAAAAAGCGACATGATGCTCGTTCCAGATCCAAAAAGCGCTTTCATCGACCAGTTCAGTTCTCCAAGAACAATCAGTTTTGTGTGTACAGTTGCTTTTCCGGTGACATTGGAACCCTATGATAGAGATCCGCGAAGCATCGCACTGCGGGCAGAGCAATATCTGAAAGATTCTGGCATCGGAACGCATTCGTACTGGGGACCGGAAGTTGAGTTTTTCATCCTTGATAGCGTGCGGTTTGACCAAAACGCGCACAACGGTTTTTATTTCATTGATTCGGACGAAGGAATATGGAACAGAGGAACAGAAACAAATGGAACTATCAACAGAGGCTATCGTCCTCGCCATAAAGAAGGTTATTTTCCTGTTCCACCAGTTGACAAGCAGCAAAACATTCGTAACGATATGATGAATGCGTTGCACGCTGCTGGCATTAGTGTCGAGCGACAACATCATGAAGTTGCAACCGCCGGACAGGCAGAAATCGATATTGTGTACGATACGTTGACGAAGCAGGCAGACAACATCATGAAGTTCAAGTATGTCGTGAGTAACATTGCGCACCAGCAGGGTAAAGTTGTTACGTTCATGCCCAAACCTTTATTCGGAGACAACGGCAGCGGCATGCATACTCATCAAAGTATCTGGAGAAATGATACCAACCTTTTTTTTGATCCTACTGACCAATATGCATTGTTGAGTCAGACTGCACGTTATTACATTGGTGGGTTGTTCAAACATGCTGCTGCATTAATGGCGTTTCTTGCGCCGTCAACCAATTCGTACAAACGTCTTGTGCCGGGATTTGAAGCGCCAGTGAATCTTGTTTATTCGCGAAGCAATCGTAGTGCTGCGGTACGTATTCCTATGTATTCCAGCTCGCCGAAAACAAAACGAATTGAGTTTCGGCCTCCCGACCCATTGGCAAACCCTTATCTTGCGTTTGCAGCAATGCTCATGGCAGGATTAGATGGCATCCAGAATAAAATTGATCCGGGTGCACCATTAGATGAAGATACCTATCATCTTTCCGATGACAAAAAAGCTCAGGTACAAAGTGTGCCTGCGTCGCTTCAGGAGTCACTGGCTGCGCTTGAAAAAGATCATGTGTTCCTGATGAATGGCAATGTATTTAGCGAAGATTTCATCAAGACATGGATAGATATCAAGAAAACTGAACATGACCAGGTACGGTTGCGACCACATCCTTGGGAGTTTGTCATGTATTTTGATAGTTAGTCAGCGATGAGGTTTTGGCAACACCAGTAAAGATGATAGTGCACAGTGTTGCGTTAACGGCTACTGCGATGTTTGTCGAGAATCCAGTGATGATCAAACCGGCGACGAGTGGTGCTTCTGTGATGTACAGCGTTAAGGCGGTTAAGAAACCATCACGAACGACACGTGCGCCTTCTCTGACTGCTTGCAGGCTTTCGTATTTTTCGACGTTTCTTGTCAGCGTGGCATAAAAACCAACATAGCTCAATGCACCTGCAATATAATTCCCAACTGATGAGCCTATCACGGCGGCGGTGTAATCGTCTGTGTCGCATGCCTTGAACGTCGCAGCACCTGCAAAGCTGCCCCCAATTGCCACGACTTCGCTCAGTGTTAGGGCCTGTGATGCTTTTTCAGACAATCTTTCTTCACGTGTCTTTTGTCTCGGAGCTATTATTGATTTTGGGAGTTCATACACTATGTCTTTCACAACCTGATATGTGCCTTTCACAATGAGCTTCGGTTCTCTCGCAATTTTTGCGTAAAGCTTGCAAACTTCTGTGACACTCTTTTTGCATTGCTTTGACAACGTAAGGGTACGCTGCTCGAGGTTCATGCAGTTCTCGTCAGAACAGTCTATTTAAATCTGACGCCAAAAAAAATCAAAGAGAAACAACTTTCTTTCGCAGCTGGAAATCGAAGCGTGCCATGAATTCCCGCGCAAGTCTTTCGTCGGAGAGCGCAAGCTGCTCATAGACATCCTTACTATAGCAATGTGCACAAATGCCCATGTCCTGGTCGCAAAACAAACAAGTTGTCTCACCGGGAACGTAGCCGCCGTCAATCGTGCGTGCAAGCTCTGGATGTGTCTCACCAAGCCATGCTTTCATCTGCCGTGCCAGACAGTCTGGACAAATTGGGTTTGTTATTACTTCTTCACAAACTACGCAGCTCGAAGCTGCATTGTGCAATGCTTTCATTTTGGCGCTGTACGCTTCACCTCCTCAACGTGGGTCCAACAAAATGCGTCGGTTAACCCCCGAGTAAAAACGCAGAAATCAGGCCCATCGCTTTTAGTTTGCCGTGGCAAACTGGGTCCAACGATATGTGCATCCAATAATCATACAAAAGTGCTTTTCATAATTTTTATTTGGATGCATATAGATTAGAGTAAATTTTAGTTTTATATATCTTTCGTTTCAGTATTTTATAAAATATATAACAATAAACCATTTAAGTGGTTGAGTAATTCTTTTTTTCTATGAAGCTTCAACATCTTTTTTTCGTCGCAGCGTTGGCCGTTGCGGTGGAAGCTCAAGAAGCTGCACGGGTAAAGACTCACGAAGATGTCGTAGAATTTGTTGAAACTCGTGAAGGCGAACGTGTTGAATACAAAAATTGGCGTGATATCTCATCGCTTGTTTTTGAATGGGGCAATGGACGCTTTCAGGCGGATGCATATGATGAAAACAATGATGGAAAGCTGGATGCTGTTACACTGAGAAATTTGAATGAGTTAACTCATTTCTACCGAGGGCGGGCACATTCCGACCGTATGGTAAAAACTTATGGTGTTCATTGCACTCCATCGCGGAAAATTGCTGAACGTGAAGTAGGGATGGTTGTGTACAATAATCCTAATGGTCCTCCTGTTTTTACTCCTGACTCGTCTGCTCAGCCAATATTTGATATTCTTGACCGAATTTATGTTGAAACTCGACGATCTGCTGCGCTCTCACGAGATGGAAAAGCTGCTGGTGTATGTGCTGTCTCCCTTCCCTATCTCCGAAAGCTTGAAGCATTACGGTAGCATAAGTAAT
>DATEAE010000066.1:0-2598 GCA_035288505.1 Candidatus Nanoarchaeia archaeon | reverse complement strand
ATACCGGTCATGAGTACATCAATTTTGGGAATCTTGGTGCTCGCATTCAGAGAGAACTTCAACAGCGCATCGCAGGTTATGCCGGCGAACAGATACGTCTCAAGAAAGCTGCTGATGCTTCAGGAGCTGCCACCTTGCATGAAAGCGGCGTTGCAATTGCTGATGTCATTGCTTCTTTTGTGAATAGAGGTGGCCTTGTGAATTGTGGTTTGTTTCGTGGTGGTAAATACATTCTTGGCCCAACAGATTTTGCTGAAGGCACTGCAAGGCCCAGTGAAGACTTGTTGAGCAGAATGACAGCTACAGACAGAGTCGAGTTTGAGCTGCGCGAACGAATGCTCGATAGCTGGATTACAGAACTGGAACTGGACAAGCCTGCTCGTTCTGTTCATCCTGTTCCAGCATATCCTGTCGCGCTTTTGTCACCTGCTTCGTCATATCAACCTGTTGCTCCACTAGCTTCGTCACACATTCCCGTTGTATCGTCCTCGTCTGTTTCACCGACTTATCCTGTTGATTCTTCATTACTCTATGAACGAGTTTCATCTACGTCTTCGGTTTAATTCGCTGTCTTTGGTGCTGCTCTACTTACCCTGGCTGTTGCTGGTGTTGCTGTCGTCGGTCATCATCAAACAGAGCAAAAACAACGGGAAGAAAAAGGAGCTCAGATACAGACTGCACAGTTACAGTATGAGACTGACCAAAAAAGAAAATCAATTGCACTGCGTTTGAACGCCGATGCGCCTCAATTTGTGAGATATGTATTCGGCGGACGCGATACCATCCAACTCAATATGTTCAAACTTAATCTGGCTGACGTTGAAACTATCACATATACTTCCAGCAAAAGGGGTTTATTTATCGCAAAGCCGTACAACCTGAAACCAGAACATCGCATCCATGCAGCTCAGGGCCACGGGAGCATTCTTGCTGCCTTCTATGAAAGAGAGCGACCAAGCATTGATGTACTGCTCACTGGACAATTACTTGAGGCTCCTGTATGGAGAGGGAACGATGCTTTTGATATTACTGGTATTTGTGCTTTACGCGAACCATTTGACATTGGAAACTGGAACTGCCGCGTTGATTTTCTGCTGCCTGGTCATAAAACACGATACCATGTTACTCTCAATCCAGATAACACGTTGCGCTCAATTACTGAAAAAAAGTGATGGGGTTGTATGAAATACACTGTTCTCTTTTCAAGATATAAGTTCCTGCTTGATTTTGTCTATGTCTTCCATCCTTGTTTCAAGAAACCATTTTTTGTCAGGATAAATAACTACTGTTGTTCCTATCTTATTACAGAACCCAAGACAGCCTGTTCTTGTTACCCATATATCGTTGCTGAGATGTTGGTCAATCACCCAGCGTTTCAGCTCGACAAAAATCTCTTTTCCGCTGACGTTCGCACAACATTCTCTGTCCGCTCGTTCGTTGCAGCACACAAGAACGTGCTTCTTATAGGATAAATTTTCTATGAGCTTCATATTATCTTTACAATTTCCTCGATTGAGTTTATCTCATAATTTGCATCTGTATTTGGTATTGGTCTTATCGTGCATCCGTATCTTGCAAAGCATGTTTTGATTCCGACTGCATTTGCGCCATCAATATCCTTGTGGGGCATGTCGCCCACCATCAGCACGTTTTCCGGTTTTTCTTTCAGAAGCTCTAAAGCACGCAGAAACGGCAGCTTGCTTGGCTTTGTTTCATTCACTTCGCCAAATGCAACAACGACATCAAAAAAATCTTGCAGTCTCAGTTCTGTTAAGCGCATCCACGCTTTGAGCTGCGGCGCGTCAGTGACAATACCGAGTTTGATGCCCCGCTTTTTAATTTCTAACAATGTTGGAACAACTTTAGGATATGATTCCATGAATGAACCTTGTGCGCGCCGATATGCAATGATAGCAGCAGCAAGAATCTTGTAATCAATTTTCTTTTCTACCTGTTCAAGAAATCGCTGGAAAATAAGATTGTCTTCCCAGCCAAATTCATCGTACAGCTTGAACAATATTTTTGTTGCTTTTTCTTTGTTTATATCTATTCCATTTGCGATGACTGCGCTGATGGCTGCGTCACAGCTTGCTCGCTTCATTGACACAAAATCAATCAATGTATTGTCAAGATCGAAGAGGATTGCGTTGAACATATGACAAAATTATGAGCAAGGGGTTATAAATTTTGGGTAGTTGTTGCAGTCGTTGGAGCAGAAGGAAGCGAAAAAATACGTAAAAAAACGTTTTATTTTTTTTCTTTCTTTTGTAACGGCAAAAGCTAATCTTTATAAACCCTTACTAAAGCAGCTTCTTCTCATGTCAACAATTACTGTCAAAGGAAACGAATTCCAGATGCTTGTCATTAGAGATTCGTTCCAACGGCGTGCTGTCCAGTTCAAGAACAATATTATCGCAACGCTAAGAAAAATCGACTTGACCGAAGATGACATCGACATCGAAATCGAGGCTGTTGCCATCAAGAGAGCGCCTGCCTCTGCTTCATGGTATTTTAATGGCCATTACCTCCATTACAGCTATCAGGCATCACGATTTATCGACAACCTGTACATTGTTTCGCGTGTTATCGAACTGTCTG
>DATEAE010000065.1:0-2271 GCA_035288505.1 Candidatus Nanoarchaeia archaeon | reverse complement strand
TCGGTATAAGAAACATTTATAGCAGAAAGACTATTATTTTTCTGTTTCACGACAAAATCCACTTCTCCTTTGTTTTTCCAATAATATATCTCTTTTCCCTGCCGCCTCAATTCAAGAAAAACAATATTTTCTACAAGTTTTCCTTCATCTTTTGAAAAAGTAAAACTAACCGCGCTTCTCAAACCCGTATCAATAAAGTATATCTTCTGCGGCAGTGTTTTTTGTTCTTTAAATGAATAGGAAAAATGATCCAGCGTAAAAACAAGATACACTTCTTTAAATGCAGAAAGATAATCTTTTGTTGTGTCATAAGATAAGCCGAGAGCATTTCTTATTGTGCGCAGAGAAAATTGATGTGCTACAGTCGTTGCAAAGAAAAGTGCAAGCTCTTTTGTCTTCTGCGCATTAAGATTAAACCGGTCAATCACATCCTTATAGAGAATATCATCAAAATATTGTTCAAGAATTTTTCTTGTGTATCCTTTCTCCGTCAATAAGACCTGCGGAAATCCACCTTGTTCAACATAATTTTTAAATCGCTTTACAATCTCAATCCTCGTTTTTTCGAGCGATATTCCTATTTTTATTTTTTCTCTATCAATCCCGACATTCTGAAATGACATAAACTCAGAAAAACTCAGAGGAAAAACCTCGAATGTTACATTTCTTCCAGTTAAAAGTGTTGAATATTCCTTTTTTAAAAGATAAGCGCTTGATCCTGAAATCACAAATTTGTCCTGTGTCTGCAGGTCATATTTTTTTCTTATCCACGCTTCCCATTCTTTTTTTCGGTGAATCTCATCAAAAAAAATATAGGCTTTGTCGTTATTTAAAGTCTCCCGATAGCATAAATAAATATCATCCAGGGAGTCTTCAGCGAGCTTATTATCTTCGAAGTTCACGAATAATATCTGATGCGGTTTTACACCTTTACCTAATAATCCGTCTATCATCTGATACATCAGTGTGCTTTTACCCGAGCGCCGAACGCCCGTTATAATTGTAATCTCGCGCAAACGAATAGAATCAAGAAGCGGCCCATAATCTGGTCGTTCCCTGCCTTTAAGACTATCAGGTACTCTTCCATGCTCCCACCAAGGATTCCATTCGGCAAGCTTCGTAAATTCCACGTTACGTTAGAATGTAACAAACGCTATATAAATGTTACGTTTTAGTGTAACATCTGCGACGCACCACCCACCAAAGGATAACCACTAAGTAGTAACAAACAGCCGAAAACTTTAAATGTACGTGGCTTCGTTAAGCCTATCGGTGACTTAAAAATGGATGTCAATGAAATTCAGCAATATTTACCCGGAAATATTACGATAGCAAACGCAGTAATGAAAGAAGGTCAATACGGAAAAATCATGCCTCAACTTTTAACAGCAGGTCTTGAGCCTGCCTCTCCATCGTGGGTCATGGACGCGCGAAACAAAGCCGTCGGCACAGACGCAGAAAAAGCATTGTGGAAAGAAACAGGGTTCGACACTGATTTCGGCGTCGCTGCTGACGATAAAACCGTTTGGTTGTTTCCTCATTCAAAACATTTACGAGCCATAACACCCCAAACTAAACTTGTCGAATATGGCATTCCGCTAAAAGACAAAGACGATTTCAAAAACGCAATTGCGATTCCGCGTTCTGAATTCGGCGATTATTTGGGCAAACCTCTTACACGCGAACAATTCCACGATTCACCAACCCGTACTCTTGTTTGGTTGCCTCATCTAGCCGAAGGCGACGAACAACGAATGAACACTTACGAAAATAATGCATTTACATTAGGCAAGCGTGATTTTAATTACAATGAAATGCTTGGGTTCTATGTTCCTGAGACTGAGAAACCTAACGTGCGGGCGCTCGTGTTCGGTAGGGCTATTAATGGGGCGAGTGCGGGCGGCAGCAGGAACTTGGACAACTACTACGCCCGTCTCGTCGGGGTACGGAGTGGAGTTGCGCCCGAAGGGCGCGAGCAGGTTTCCACGGGTTCCAACGGAAGTCTTGAAGCAACAGTACGCAGCTTGATGACGCAGCGTAGAGTTGAAGAATCAGAACTTCCACGCGTTTTTGAAATCTATGAAGCACAGCGAGCGCAAAGCCAAAAATTTAAATAATTTTTTTCTTTCCTTTCATCGTCCAGCATTGCCTGGACTACAAGCTCTTTTGCGTGTGCCGCTGATTGATGTTTGCGGTCATGAAATTCAGCTGCAACTACTGAAAGGATGAAGCAGCAGTGTCGTGCAGCAAGAGAGCTACAAACGTGCGGGC
>DATEAE010000064.1:0-4384 GCA_035288505.1 Candidatus Nanoarchaeia archaeon | reverse complement strand
TGGAATACTGCATACGACTACGAAATTACAGCAGTCTACTATAATGGCGGTTTGCGTTTGTCCAGTAAAGTTGTTTTGAGTATTATAACAGGTGTTGTGGAATGTGAAGGAAAGCTTGGGAAAGAATTCTGTAGCGCAGACGGTAAAAAAAGACAGCAGTGCAACGCTCAAAATCAAGTCGTTCCTGCAACAAGCGCGGGTGAACGCGATTGCTCTCGAAATGGAAATGCGTTCTGCAGTACGACAAACAGTGGATTAACATTCTGCAGAAATGCAAATACTTGTTCACAGTCTCAATTTGAAGGGCCATTTGGATTATGGTTTACACCTCTCTTTTGTTATGGCAGCCCCATTCCGGGGGTTGGCTTGTTTCAGAATTATTGTACGTTTGACCAGGCACAAAGCGGGACAATCTTTGAAGAATGTATCTCCTGTGATAAATTTACATCTTGTTTTGATTACCAAACAAAAGACGCTTGTCAGATAAACAACTGTCGCGCAAGCGGCGCTTTTAATTGTACGTGGAATGAGTTTTCTGCTGAATTGAACAAAGGACAATGTGTTCCGCAGAATTATACAGGAAACGATTTTTGTACTGCACAATGTCCAAAAGCAAATACTGTGTTTCAAAGTACATCATGCAGTCCTGCACAATGTGTTCAGTATGGCGCCTGCTATGCACTTGCTGATGAAACTGGATGTGTTGCCTGTGTTGATGGACAAAGCTCTTGTTCTGATTTCACTTCTCCCATTGAATGTATCGGCAGCGGACAAAATCCTTTGTTTTCCGGTGGAATCTATAAAGAAAGTGCGGATACCTGTGGGCTTGGCAGATGTTATTGGGATGCGCTTTCATCAACCTGCTTTAAAGATGGAAATGCTGATAGAAAAGATGATTGTGAACAGTTTGGCGTTGACTCGAATTGTGGAAAAGATGTCATTCCTGCACGTACAAAGGTTGAACCTCCTCTGGTGCGCGTCGGTGATTATACGGATACTATCACATTCACGTCACAAGATAATGCAGCCCGTATTTACTTTTGTATTGACCGCACAAACAACTGTATTCCGCAGCTTTCTGATGATTTCGTTGATAATGTTACCCTGCGTAAAGCGGTGGTTGATTTTGACATCATGGGGTTACGTAGTGCGTACATTGCGGGCACGCGTACTTATTACCTGCGCTTTTATTCTGAAGACACATTTTCCAATGCTGAAGATGTGCAATCTTTGCCTTTTGCTGCCGACGTTGATCCACCCGTTATTACTCTCGAGAAAAAGATAGAGCTGCATAAACAAGGGTCAACTCTCACTTTCAAAGTATTTACTGATGAGCAGTCGAACTGCACTGATGGATTATATGATGTTCGGCAACAGAAGCTCGGCTCGCGACTGGCTCAGAGTATTGGCACTGCATTTGAAGCAGTCTATACAATGCCTGACGGCGTCTATAATTATGAAGTGAGCTGCAGGGATGATTTTGGTAACGACGGTGAAGAAAAAGAACTCGCTATTCTTGTCGATGCGGACGATTCCATTAACGTTACATCACCGCAGCGTGCTGTCCGAAGCGAGAAGGTTGTGTTCAAAATTGTCACGAGCGATCCTTCTGACTGCACGCTTGAGAATAATCTCACTGGACAACATTGGGCTCTTGCACGAAACAGCACCGGCAAAACTCATTCATCAAATGAATTTGTATTTGTTCCAAACACCATTTACACGAACTTCTGGGTGGAATGTCAGGAATTTGCACAGTTTGGTGGAGAGATGCATCGACGCCCTATTGTTTTTGCGGTTGACCGGCAACCCCCACAGACCAGTGTCAAGATAACATCAAAAGATGGGTTTGTTCAGGTCAAAGATAAAACGGGCTGGACGGCTCATATTGCGTCTGAAGCGTCGATTGCATTTGTGTGCAATGATTTGCCTGAAATCAGCGGTCAGTCTGTTGGGTTCGGATGTGGACAAACATTCTATTGTTTGAATGAAAGCTCTGCTTCGTGCGCGCCATCACAAACAACGGTTCCTGTTTCTGTTTCACGCAAAACCTATCTCTGTTATTTCTCGTTTGACAAGAACGGAACGCAAGAATTGCGAAATTGTGGCACAATCCTCGTCGATAACAATTTCGGACTTGATTATATCAATCCGCCGTTTGGTATGAGCGCTACTCCAATTTTTGACCTTGAGCTGAGCAGCCAGGTTCCGGTGAAAGAATGTAAATGGGTTAACGCAGTTCCTGTTGCTCCTGCGTATAGTTCGATTGTTGCTGCACGTAACATTTTTACAACCATTGATGCGCATGATGTAAAGATAGTCAACTTTCACAACAACATCAATTTTCAGGATGGCGTTGTTCGTGAAATTATAGTTTTATGTAATGCAACAACCGATGTTGTTTCGCCACCGCAGCGCATGTTTGTCGGGTTTGATACAACCATCCCACTTGTACGGCATCGTGAGGCAAAGCCGTCAATGGTCGTCGAAGGCAATTCTGTCGAATTTGTTGTTGAAACGAATGAGCCGACTATCTGCAGATATGGCAAAGGGATTCAGTTTTCTGATTTAACCGGCAAATTTCCTGGCTTCGATGACGAATTCTTCGTGTTAAAGCATCAGGCAAGTGTGCCATTAACTGCTGCTGATGACAATAAAGCTCATGAGTTCAACGTCAGCTGCATGAATCGTGCTGAGTTGTGGTCCAACGTTAGTCTTGCTCCTCTTCGCTTTGCTGTTAATTTTTCAATTGTGGGGGGAATAACGTCATTATTGCCACAAACACCGACGAAAAATTCAACCGTTGTTCTTGAAGTTACAACCTCAAAAAACGCTGCGTGTGAGTTTGTGCAGAATGGAAGCTATGTCTATTTTAGCCAGACCGGTGGAACGGAACACAAAGAAAGAAAAGATAATCTTGCTGAAGGTCCATACAGCTTTCCTGTTCGATGCGCGTTTGTATCGCCTGCAACGACACGCGATGGATTAATCTCGTTTATCGTTGATAGAAAAGCTCCAGTCGTCAGCTCGGTTGACGATGGTCTTGTATCCTGTTCATTGAAGAAAGTTGGTTTTTCTGTTGTTGCACATGACAACGAAACAAGCATCGTCGAATATAAATATGAAGTGTATAAAAAAGGGACAACTGCATTACTGCAGTCGGGCAGCATCAACTCGAACAAGCCGAAGATTGACGACCTGAATTTAACGGATGGCGGAGAATATTTTTTCAAGGTACTTGCGATTGATGCTGCGGGTAATATCGGGTTAGCTGTGTCAAGCGACGGATTTATTGCGCATGAATCTGATGATGTGGCATGCAAAGATAACCGAGCGCCACAATTATCACTGAATCAAACGGTTGTTCGCGGTGGCGTGTCGGTTGCCGTTGTGTGTCGTGATGATAGCGGTTGTACTAATCAGCGTTATGGTCTCGGAAGCAAGACCAGCTGCAGTGCGGCGAATGCTTATCTCACTCCGGTTGTTGTTGCACAAGACACAACATTCTGTGCGTATGCTGAAGATACCACTGGGAAAAATGTTACTATTCGACAAGACATTGTTGTGCAGGACAAAGACAAGGACAATGTTCCAGACAAATTTGACAAATGTAATGATACACCTGCGGGACAAACTGTTGATGCGGATGGATGCAGCATCGCGCAGCGTTTCATCGATACGGATAAAGACTTGCTTGGCGATACGTGGGAATTACAATATAATGAAGTAGATTGTCCCCTTGACCCGCGACAGCGTGACAGTGACGTCAATGGCATTGATGATGGCGAGGAAGATTACGATAATGATGGCAGTGTCAATGGCGAAGAACAGCTCGCACGGACACATCCTTGTCTTGCGGCACAGCAGCCGGTGGTTACGCAGCCGCCGTTCCAGCTACCGTCACAGCCTGCTGAACCTGAAGAAGAATCCGGACCGGTTGCTGCAGTTATTTTATTGTTGCTTGGTATGTTTTTGATGATTGCTAGCGGTGGATATCTCTATTACATCCGCGTACTTTCATCTCCTCATCGTTTTGTTCAACCACAACGCACTTTTACAGCTCCGACTGTGTCGTCACCAATGACATCTCAACGTGTAGCACCTGCGCACCAAGAACATCCTCAAATGCAGGAACTGAGAACAGCAATAAAACAAGAACGCAGAGAAAAACGACTGAAAGAACTTGAACGAAAACGGAAAATGTTCGACGTATTTTCAGGATTTGGTGAAAAATGAAAAAAGGTGACGTGAGCCAGATTTTTGTGTATATCACTGCAATTATTGTATTCGGTGTTGTTTTCTTGTTTGGTTATCGTGCCATCAATCATTTTCTTGACGAAAGCGATAAGGTTGGTTTTATCACGTTTAAAACTGATATGGAAAA
>DATEAE010000063.1:0-2245 GCA_035288505.1 Candidatus Nanoarchaeia archaeon | reverse complement strand
AGCAGATTGTGAATGGATTTCAGCTTGTCAGCTTTCAATCCTCCAACGATGCTGATGAATGGGCGTTCTTTTTTTTCCATTGCTTTGTTTATGATTTCCAGTTCTGTTTGTGCACTTAATCCAATGCAGCCCGGAACAAATTGCGGGACTATCATCGATGCATGGTCGCGATGCGAGTTTGCAAAAGCGTCATTTATGTAGATGTCACATAATCCAGCAAGCTGCTGAGCAAATTGCTTTCTCTTTACTTCGTCTTTGCTTTTCTCGCTTTCGTTGAAACGGACATTTTCTAACATGAGTACATCGCCTATGCTCATCGCTTTGATTGCAATTTCAACCTCTTTTCCGATGCAACTGTTTACTTTTTTAACTGGCTGATTCAAGAGTTTACTCAGGTGTTTTGCAATGACATCGGTCGTTTGTGCTTTTTTTTCGTCCGGTCGACCGACATGGGTAAGAATGATACTTTTTGCTCCCTTGGCGATAAGATGCTTTATTGTTGGCAGTGTTTCACGAATTCTTTTATCGTTTGTAATCTGCTCGTTTTCATCAAGAGGAACGTTAAAATCAGCACGGAGAAGAACACGTTTGTTCTTTACGTCCATGTTATGAAGCGTGAAGTACATGTTTTTACAAGCTTTTGTCCTTTTTATAAAGATTCTGTGGGCGTGTATGATGATTGCTTATAACACCGTATGACACCGCTATGCTTTTAAATTATCTATCTTTAAAGAGCATAAAATGAGCGGATTTGGCAATATTGAAGACGAACTATCGAAGCTTACGGGCGCAAATTATCATGAAGTTTTCATGCCAAGAACTCAACCCGTTGTTTTTCGTGCTCCATTCTTGATGATAGACATCAGTTATGGTGATGGTAGTCGTATCGATAATCCTGAACTGATTGTTATAACTGGGCTCGGTGTAGTACCCCGTCGTCGCTTTACGCATATTGATAAAGTAACCTAAGCATTGTGGGAAGTGTTTTCTGAAACTGGTGAGCCGGAATGTCATGACTGGTTATCCGGTGGCACTATCAATAAGTCAATAACAGAAAAATTTGGTCGGCATGGTGTCAGATATGTCGTTGCTTTGGAAAGTACTTATGGTGATAAGAAAACTGCGCTTACTTGCTCTGTTACAGAGGCAGCAATTACAAGCATCTTTGGAACTCCTGGATTTCTTCTCCCAAAAAGAAAAGATCTTGATGTGAATGCTGATGTTGTACAAGGAACACTCACTACTCTCGCATATAAACTAAAAAGTGCTCTGAGCTCTTATGTTACGAATTAGTTTTTCTTAATCTCGCAACAAAAAATCCTTCGGTGTAATTGTCCTGTGGCCAGATACGAAGACAGTGCTTGACATCTGGATGGTACTTTTCTTTTTCGAATTCTGTCACTGCAGGTGAGCGTTTTAATCCCTTTAGTTCATTTTCTTTTATCGTTTCAATGACTGCGTCCTCGTGATTTTTCAGATGTTCAGAAATAACTGCTTCATCTTCTTCCGGCTCAAGCGTGCATGTGCTGTATACCAATGTTCCATCTGCCTTCAGAAGCGACCATGCTTGTTCAATCAGCTGCAATTGCTGTTTTTGCAGACGCTGCACCATCGTTGGATTCCACATTTGTATTGTTTTCAATGATTTTGCTATTGTTCCTGTGCCTGAGCATGGTGCATCGAGAAGGATGCGGTCAAACTGAACTTTTTTCAACCGCTGTCCATGAGTTAATGTGATAATAATATTCGTGGCACTTACTCGTTGGACATTCATACCTAACGCTGCTAATCTGTCTGCCTTGTAATCGTTTGCGACGAGAACTCCTGTATTCTTCATCAACGATGCAATCTGTGTTGTCTTTGAGCCCGGTGATGCTGCCATATCGAGAATTGCTTCGTCTGGCTGCGGTTCAAGAACAATCGGTGGAATCATCGATGCAGCTTCCTGCACATAAAAATAGCCCATATGATGTTCCCAGAGATTGCAGACGTCTCGTCTCGTTGGATGCTCTATCCAGAAGCCCTGGCTGCACCATGGAATTGGTGTTAATTTCCAGCCCTTATTTTCCAGACGCTTTTTGCATTCTTCGATTGATATTTTTAAGATGTTGACACGAATTGATTTTCGCAGGAAAGATAATGAATACTGCTTGAACTGTTCCCAGTTCGTTAATTGTGAATAACGGTTGATAAAATTATCTTTGAAGATGTACTTTGATGCGTCGGGCATGAGTTGGGGCATAAA
>DATEAE010000062.1:0-4125 GCA_035288505.1 Candidatus Nanoarchaeia archaeon | reverse complement strand
GTCAATATTTTGCATGACAGACCCGTCAGTGAAAAAGACTGTGGACATAATAACAGCATTGGTGCCTGGTGTTATTGCATCTCTGATTCTGTCGCACAACGTGTTTCTGTCTTGCACTGGCACATACTCTACCTCTACGCCATTTTCCTGAAGTCGTGTTAACTCTCTTCTTGAAGAATGAAACTCCGCATTTGTTGTCACCACTCTTGTTGATTTATCCCACGGAAAGCATGAAAGAACGCGAGTTACTAACTCATGAGTATTTTCGCCAAATGCAATATGATTTGGTTTATCGGTTCCAATCCGTTGAGCAACACCTATCTGAAATTCTGGGATTATATATGTAAATATTGTCTTTTCCCATTTTTCGTCAACCTCACGAAACGCAATCTCTACTGCTCTCATCTGTCCTTCCACAATTCTATCAGGCCAGGCACGATGCGAGTGTCCTGTCATCAAGACTTTATCATCTCTCAACGTTCTCGTGTAATGTTTTCTCAATCGCTCCGCATCAATAGGTGGGTTATAGTTCATGTCAATCTCTCGACCCCACTCAAGAAAACTATTTAAAGCTACTCTGTACTTTTCTCTTTATGGTCGTTGTTCGTTCTCAAGTCAAGGACATTGTTGCGTCTGTCGGTGTAGAAAACGTTTCTGCTGACTTCACTGACAAACTGAGCGAAAAAGCAGTCGTACTTATCAAAGATGCATGTTATCGCGCACAACAAAACGGACGAAAAACAGTCATGGCAAAAGATTTGTAATTTACATCCCAAACAATTTTCTGACAAAACTCTTGTGTGCTGCAGGTGGTGGGTTAAGCTGTGATTCCATCTCTGATATCGGCAGCTTTGGACTGTCTATTTCCTGAAAAATCATCTCATGTTTTATTGGTAATCTCGGTGTGGGTAATGGCTCCATATGCGCGCGAAGCTTGCGGATACGTTCCATCATTGCAGCCAATCTTTCCGGAGGAATGTTCTCTCTGTTCTGCTCTATCTTTTTTTCCAGCTCATCTATTTTTTTCTGCATGTTTTCATTTTTTGTTGTGACGCGTTGCACTTTAGTATCAAGCTCTCTTTTTCTTTTTTCATGATGCCCTTTGGTGCGCGTTATCGAATTCATTCTTGCTCCTAATTCTCCGAGAAGAAATTGTATTTTGTCAAGCTTTCGTGCAAGCTCGCTGCTGTCGGATTGCGGGCGAATATGTTGTACCTGTTTTTTGGCTGCTGTTTTTTGCTGCTTCAGCAGCTCTTCTTCCATTCTCAGCACGCGATTCAAATGCTGCTCAAGCTGCACTGTTTCGTTGCGCATGTTTTCATCGACGTGGGGCTGAGAAACAACCATCTTCAGTCGTTGAACACGATTGAACAAGTCTTTCTTGTGTTCCTGTGTTACGGGCTGCGCTGCTTGTGCCATTGCTCGCACGAGCTCGAATGTTTTTGTCATCTTATCAACTTGCCGAGAAAGCTTTTCCTCGATGGAGCTGGCGGTGGGGGTGGAAGCTGAGAGGACGACATTGGTGATGACATCATCGGTGCACGTGGCATACGCGGTGGTGGCATTGGTGGTTTCATCGCTTGCATTGGCGGGGGAGTCATCGACGGAGGAATTCTGAAATCGGTCATCTCCTTCTTGTTTTCGACGATGTCCGCGATAGAGACTAATGCCTGTGCGAGCTGTTCGTTTTGTTTTTCAATCAATGAAAGCTTGGACATAATCTCCTTGTTGTTGTCTTTTTCTGTGCTTTCAAGAGCGACTTTGAAAATACTGTGCATATTATCAATAGATTGTTTCAACTCGGTCATCGCTTCGACCATGTCTTTACGAGTACTTGGTTGCGATATCTTCTCTTTGAGGATGTGAACTTCGTCGCGTAAATCTGCAAGAATTTTGTGTGGAATTACTTCCCATTCTTCTTCGTCCATGATGTCACCTTTTTTTTCATTCTTCTAAGTCTGGCGATATTTATAAAACTTGTGTTTGGTTCGAGCCAAAAAAAACCACAATATTTATAAATACCCGTCAAACCCAGAATCAAACTCAAAAGGGAGGATTTATGGCAAAGACAAAACCACACCTTAACTTAGTGTTCATCGGTCATGTAGACCACGGTAAAAGTACAACTGTTGGTAGATTATTGTTCGACTCAGGTAATGTTGACGAACAGGCAATGCGAAAGCTTCGCCAGAAGGCAGAAGAGCTCGGTAAGAAAGGATTCGAATTTGCATTTGTCATGGACCAGTTGAAAGAGGAGCAGGAAAGAGGAGTCACTATCGACCTTGCTCACAAGAGATTTGACACGGACAAATACTACTTTACTATTATTGATGCCCCGGGGCACAAGGATTTCATTAAAAACATGATTACTGGTGCATCCCAGGCGGATGCTGCGGTTCTCGTTGTTTCCGGTACGCCCGGCGATGGTGTCCAGGCACAAACCAAAGAACATGTTTTCTTGAGCAGAACTCTTGGTGTCGGACAGCTTATTGTTGCTATCAACAAGATGGATGTGTCCAATTATGACGAAAAAAGGTTTAAAGAAGTCAAAGAACAGGTTTCTCAGCTGTTGAAAAGTGTCGGATACAAGCCAGATACCATTACATTTTTACCCATGGCATCGTACCATGGCGAAAATATTGTCAAGAAACAAACGAAAATGGCATGGTACACTGGGCCGACGTTGCTCGAAGCAATCAATATGCTGAAAGAGCCTGAAAAGCCACGCAGTTTACCTCTTCGACTGCCTATCCAGGATGTTTACAATATTACTGGCATTGGCACTGTCCCCGTTGGAAGAATTGAGACTGGTGTCATGAAAGTCGGCGATAAAATCATTGCTGTTCCAGGACGTGAAGGTAGTGGTATTGTTGGGGAATGTAAGACAATTGAAATGCATCATGAACAGGTTCAGGAAGCAGAGCCAGGTGATAACATTGGCTTTAATGTCAGAGGTATGGCAAAACAGGACATTGCACGTGGCGATGTTATCGGACATACTGATACGGTGCCAACAGTTGCAAGTGAATTCACTGGACAAATCGTTGTTTTGAACCATCCAAGTGTGATTACGGTTGGTTACACTCCGGTATTCCACATCCACACTGCGCAGGTTGCATGTCAGGTTACTGAAATTGTGAAGAAGCTCAATCCAGCAACTGGTGAAGTGCTGCAGGAAAAGCCAGACTTCATTAAGAACGGAGACGCTGCAATCATCAAAGTAAAGCCAGTTCAGCCTCTCGTTATTGAGAAGCAGAAAGAAATTCCACAGCTTGCACGGTTTGCAATCCGAGATTCCGGACAGACTGTCGCGGCAGGCATGTGTATCGATTTGGTCAAGAAAGAATTAAAAAAGTAAGCCCCTGGTAAATTTTTATTTATCATGGACAAAACACCCTATGGCACACAAAGCACGCATCAAGGTTGCAAGTACTGAAATCGATAAAGTGAACAATGTGTGTCAATCTATTAAAGAAATTGCAGAGAAGACTGGGGTGGAGTTGCGCGGACCTGTGCCGTTGCCGACCAAAAGGCTGAAAATTACAACGAAAAAAAGCCCTGCATTTGAAGGGAAGCGTTCTTGGGACAGGTTTGAGATGCGCATTCACAAGCGACTTATTGATTTAGGCGCTGATGAACGAACATTACGACTCATTATGCGCGTGCCTATCCCTGAAGGCTTGAATATTGAGATAGAAATGATTGATCAGTAATTCTGTTACGAAAGGAAGTAAAAAATTAAATGTGTCAAAAACCACCAGCAAAATAATATTATAATAAGTTGTTTTGAGCACACTCAGAGTTTTCAAAGTGACATACTCTCCCTCAAATGAGGGGAGCCTCTTGTGTCAAAAACAATCTGTTTTTGAGCATGCTCAGAAATCTGCTGATTTCTGACACTTCAACGACGGAACTGCTGCTCCATCTCCACAATCGTTGATTCGGCTGTGCCCCAGCCTATTTATGTAGAAGAGGTAATTCCCCTTATATATCTCACGCGCACGTCCGAAAAAATGTCCAGTGGCTTTTCATAACAAAAGCCCAATTCACAAGTGTAAGAGTGCCTGCTTCGCAGTTTCTCTAAACCCCTCAAAATTAGAGGGGACTTCGATTCTTATTAAATCA